>JASLIH010000514.1 GCA_030152105.1 Actinomycetes bacterium | reverse complement strand
CCTGGGTCATCGGCGGCGGCTGGGTGATGGACGCCTTCGGCACCGCCGGCCCCCACCGCAGCGGCCTGGACGCGGTCGTGGCCGACCGGCCGGTGCTGCTCGAGTCCACCGACGGCCACAGCGCCTGGGTCAACAGCCGGGCCCTGGAGCTGGCCGGCGTCACCCGGGCCACCCCCGACCCGCCGCGGGGCCGGGTCGAGCGCGACGCCGCCGGCGAGCCCACCGGCGCCCTCCACGAATCGGCCATGGCCCTGGTCGGCGACCTCGCCCCCGAGCCCGGCCCGGCCGAGTGGGAGGCGGCTGTCGAGCGCGGCCAGGCCCACCTCCACCGCCTCGGCATCACCGCCTGGCAGGACGCGGACGTCGGCCCCGAGATGCTGGCCGCGTACCGGGCGGTGGCCGAGCGGGGCCGGCTCACCGGCCGGGCCGTGGCCGCCCTGCGCTGGGACGTCGAGGCCGGTGCGGCCCAGCTGCCCGACCTGGTCGAGCGCCGCCGGCAGGCGGAGGGGTCGGGGGAACCCCAGGGGGGTGCCCCGGTGGATCGGGAGGGGTCCGGGGAACCCCAGGGGGGTGCCCCGGTCAATCGGTCGGGAAGGCTGCGGGCCAGCGCCGTCAAGATCTTCGCCGACGGGGTGTTCGAGAACCGCACCGCGGCCATGCTCGAGCCCTACCTGGACGCCGACGGCCGCCCCACCGCCAACCTGGGCATCGGCATGCTCGGGGCCGAGGAGCTGGCCGGGGTGGTCACCGCCCTGGACGGCGAGGGCTTCGACGTGCACGTCCACGCCATCGGCGACCGGGCCGTCCGCGACACCCTCGACGCCTTCGCGGCCGCGGCGGCCGCCAACGGCCGCCGCGACGCCCGCCACCAGATCGCCCACCTCCAGTTCGTCCACCCCGCCGACCGCCCCCGCTTCCGCCGCCTCGGGGTGGTCGCCAACGCCCAGCCGTACTGGTCCTGCCTCGACGGCTACATGCGCGAGCTCACCCTGCCGTTCCTTGACCCCGAGCGGGCCGACTGGCAGTACCCGTGGGCCAGCCTGCGCCGGGCCGGGGCGGTGCTGGCCTTCGGGAGCGACTGGACGGTGTCGACGGCCAACCCGCTGGAGGAGATCGAGGTCGCGGTGGGCCGCACGGTCCCCGGCGACCCCGACGGCGAGACGTTCCTGCCCGACGAGCGGGTCGACCTGCCGGCCGCCCTGGCCGCCTTCACCTCCGGGTCGGCCTACGCCCTGCGCCTCGAGGACCAGACGGGCTCCATCACCCCCGGCAAGCTGGCCGACCTGGCCGTGCTGGACCGCGACCCGTTCGACGCGGCCACTGGGCCCCTCGGCGGGGTGCGGGTCCTGGCCACCCTGGTCGAGGGCGAGCCGGTCCACGCCGACCCCGCCCTCGACCTGGCCTGAGCGGCCGCGCTCAGGGGCGGATGTTGCGGTTGGCCCGGAACAGGTTGTCCGGGTCGTAGCGGCGCTTGACCTCGACCAGGCGGTCGTAGTTGGCGCCGTAGGTGGCCCGGACCCGGTCGTCGCCCTCGTCGGCGGTCTGGAAGTTGATGTAGGTGGCCCCGGTCGACCAGGGCCGCAGCCGCGCCCCGGCGTCGCGGACCCACTGACGGAACCGGCCGGCCTCTGGCTCATCGGGCGCCCACATGCCGTTGACGCCGAGGACGTAGCGGGCGTCCCGGTTGCCGACGGCCCCGTCGTCGGCCGGCCGCTCGTTGAGGGCGCCGCTCAGGTGGAGCACGCCCAGCTCGGCCTCGGGGATGGGGCAGTCGGCGAACAGCTCCCGCATGCCGGCCAGCAGCCCGTCCTCCAGCCCGGCCAGGAACTCGGTCCTCCAGTAGTAGTGGTGGCCGTCGGGCTCGGTGTCGTCCAGGTAGGACTGGACCTCGGTGTAGGGCTGGGGGCCGAGCAGGTCGAAGACCGGGTCGCCGAGGGCCCGGACCGGGGCCAGGTCGCGCTCGGCGTCGCCGGGGTCGCCGCTGTGGCACACGGCGAAGGTGCAGAGCCGCCGGCCGTGCCAGGCGGCGGGCACGAACGGGGCCGGCGGGGCGCTGAGCAGGATCAGCCAGGTGGCCAGCTCGCGGGGGGCCGCGGCGGTGAGCGCCCGGTAGGCGGCCATGACCTCCTCGGCCCGCTCGAACGGCCAGGCGATCAGCCCGCCCACCACCTGGGGGCCGACCGGGTGGAGCTGGAAGGTGAACCGGGTGACCACGCCGAGGTTCCCGCCGCCGCCCCGCAGCGCCCAGAACAGGTCCGGGTGGCGCTCGCGGCTGGCCGTCCGGACCTGCCCGTCGGCGCAGACGACCTCGGCCTCGACCAGGTTGTCGGCCGTCCAGCCGAACCGGCGGGTCAGGTAGCCGAGGCCGCCGCCGAGGGTGAGGCCGGCCACGCCGACCTTGGAGATGAACCCGAGCGGGGTGGCCAGGCCGTGGGCCTGGGTGGCGCGGTCGACGTCGGCCAGCCGGCAGCCCGGCCCGACGTGGGCCAGCCTGGCCTCGGGGTCGACGGTGAGCTGACACAGGCCGGACAGGTCGAGGGTCAGGCCGCCCTCGGCGATCGCCGTCCCGGCGATGTTGTGCCCGCCGCCCTTGACCCCGAGCAGCAGGCCGTGGGCGCGGGCGAAGCCGACGGCGGCGGCCACGTCGGCGGCCGAGGCCGGCTGGAGGACCAGCGCCGGGGCGGTCGCGGCCAGGCCGTTCCAGATCCGCACGGCGTCGTCCCAGCCCGGGTCGTCCGGCCCCAGCAGCCGGCCCTCGACCCTCCCGGCCAGGTCCTCCAGCGCCTCCCCGGGTACGGCCACCGGCCCGCCGGACCGTCCGCTGAGCTCGATCGTCGCCGCGGTCATCGGCCGGCCCTGCCCGGGGTCGTGCCGACCGTCAGGGCGGTCTCGAGGGCAGCCAGGAAGGCGGCAGGCTGCTCCATCGGCGGGTCGTCGCCGGCCGGGTCGATCACCTGGAGGGGCCAGCCGTGGCGGGCGGCGGCCGCCTCGGCGACCGCCAGTGGCACCTGGCGGTCCTGGCGGCCCCAGATCAGGCTGGTCGGGACGGCGATACGGTCCAGGTCGGCCGCCGGGATCGCCGGCAGGACGAGCTCGGGCATGAGCCCGCCCAGGGCGGCGGCCATGTCCGGGCCGCGGGCCCGGTCCAGTGCGTAGTCGGCCAGGGCCGTCCAGCGTGGGCCGAGCTTGGTGGCCAGGCTGTCCAGGTCGGTGAAGCACTGGCGGAACAGGACGTCGCGGGTGGCCTCGGTGGGCTCCTGCCCGAACTGCTGCATGGCCTGCCCGAACGCCGGGGCCGGGTCGAACGGGCCCATGCCGAAGGCGCCCACCAGCACCAGCTGGTCGAGGCGGTCGCCGTGCGCGGCCGCGAACCGGGCCGCCAGGGCGCCGCCAAGGCCCCGGCCGACCAGCACCGGCGGCGCCTGGCAGGTCGCCTCCAGCAGCTCGCCCAGCCAGGTGAGCATCCGGTCGGCGCCAAGTGGCTCGGCCGGCGCGGCCGAGGCGCCGTGGCCGGGCAGGTCGGGGATGATCACCCGGTGCCCGCCGACCAGGTCAGGTACGACCCGCAGCCAGATGGCGGCGAACTCGGCCGAGCTGTGCAGCAGGACCAGCGGCGGGCCGTCGCCGCCCTCCAGCACGACGGTGGGGATGGCGGCCAGCTGGACGCGTCGTTCGGTGACGGGGAGGCCGGCCAGCAGCCGCCGGCGGGTGTCGTCGGCGCGGGACCGGTCGTGCTTCTGGACGTGACGGGCGGTGGTCGGCATCGGCGTGCTCCTCAGTCGGAGGTGGGGCGGCCGCCCCTGGTGGCACGGCCGACGGTAGGTCGCGTGGCCAGGCCGGGCATCGCCGGAATCACCCAACCCGAGCGGCCGGGCGGGTGGGTGGTTCCACCCAGGCGGGGGTCTAGGTCAGCTGGTGCTCGTAGGCCCAGGCGGTGGCCGCGGCCCGCGACGACACCCCGAGCTTGGTGAAGATGTTGCTGACGTGGCGGTCCACCGTCCGCTCGCTCAGCACCAGCTCGGCGGCGATGGCCCGGTTGGTCTTCCCGGTGGCGACCAGGCGCAGCACCTGGGCCTCCCGCGGCGTCAGGCCGCCGGCCCGACCGGCCGGGGGTCGGCCGGTCAGCGTCTCCAGGATGGCCAGGTCGGGGGCGGCGCCGAGCTCCTGGAAGGCGAAGCGGGCGGCGTCCAGCTCCATCGCGGCCGAGTCCTGGTCGCCCAGCGCCTGGCACGCGAGGCCGATGCCGACCCGGGTCCTTGCGGCCTCGTACGGCGCCTCCAGCTCCCGCCAGGCCGCCCAGGCGCTTCGCAGGTCGACCAGGGCGGCCCGTGGGTCGCCCTCGGCCAGCAGCACCGCGCCGCCGGCCGAGGCGGCCGTGGCCAGCAGCACCGGCGCGTCCAGCCGCCGGGCCGCCTCGGCCAGCTCGTCGGCGGCCGCCCGGGCGGCCGCCAGGTCGCCGGCGGCCAGGGCGATCTCGGCGGCCGCGGGCAGCAGCCGCGCCCGGCCCGGGAGGTCGCCGGCCTCGTCAAGGGCCCGGTGGATCGCCGCCTGGGCGGTCGCCGGCTGTCCCTGGGCCAGGCGAAGCAGGGCCAGGCCGGGCTGGGGCTCCCGGCCCCAGCGGCTGGCCAGGCGGTAGGCCTCCTCGGCCTCGGCGGTCTCGCCCCGTAGCCGGTGCAGCTCGGCCAGCTGGTAGGCGGCCGCCCCGGCCGCCGGGTGGCCGGTCGGCCGGAGGAACCGGGCGTAGGCCGCCCGGGTCTCCTCCATGGCGTCGGGCCAGGCGCCGTGGAGGGCCAGCAGCTCGGCCCGGTGGAGCAGGCACTGGCCGCGGTAGGGGACCAGGTCCGGCTGGGTGGCGCACCAGCTGGTCAGGACGGCCGTCCACTGTCGGGCCCGGCGCAGGTCGAACAGCTCCTGGCAGCCCTCGAGCACGCTGCAGTAGACGTCGCCGACGACCATCGGCGACAGCTCGCCCGTCTCGACGGCCACCATCACCTCGTCCAGCAGGGACGTTCCGGGGCCGGTCTGGCCGAGCCGGATCAGGGCCCGGCCGGCGCCCGTGCGGGCCAGGGCGACCAGGTCGGGCTCGCCCCAGCGGTCGCCGGCGGTGGCCGCCTCCTCGAAGCCATCCAGGGCGGCCGCGTCCTCGCCTTCCAGGATCGACTGGAACGCGTCCAGCCACCGCAGGTAGCCGTGCTCGGCGTGGTCCTCCGGGACGTCGGCCAGGACCCGCCGTGCTCTGGCCACCCAGCCGCCGCCGCGGGCCGACTCGCCCCGGTTGAGCAGGCCGAAGGCCAGCCAGAAGGCGCAACGGGCGGCCCGTCCGGTCTCGCCCCGGCCGAGCAGCTCGTGGTGGGCCCTGGCCCACAGCTCGGCGCTCTCGTCGTCCCGGCCGACCAGGTAGGCGGCGGTGGCCAGCCGTTCCAGGTCGCCGGGCTCAAGCGGCACCTGCCGGTCGGCGACCGACAGCCGCTCGTAGGCGTCGGCCCAGGCGTGGGCGGCAAAGGCCGACCGGCCCTGGACCAGCATGCCGGCCACGGCTGCGCCTAGCCCGGCGGGCGCAGGGCCGGCTGGTCGACGGTCAGGGTGCGGGCGTCGGCGTCCAGGGTGGCGGTCACCCCGAGGGGGAGGGTGGCCAGGTGCCTGGCATGGCCGATGGGCAGCTGGTACAGCACCGGGACCCCGAGCGGCTCCAGGTGCTCCTCCAGGACCTGCTCCAGCGACTTGGTCCGGGGCCACTCGGGGCGCTGCTCGCTCCAGTCGCACCTGGCCATGTCGCCGACGGCCACCCCGGCGACCCCGCTCAGCTTGCCGGCCTGCTCCAGCTGGGTGAGCATCCCGTCGACGTACCAGGGCGGCGCGTCGACCTCCTCGAAGAACAGGATCGCCCCCTCCAGCTCGAGCTCCCATGGCGTGCCCATGGTCTGGAGCAGCAGCCACAGGTCGCCGCCGGCCAGGGGCCCGGCGGCCCGGCCGCCGCGGATCGGCCGGAGGAAGGGGTCGTCGGGGTCGGACGGCACCGGGCCGGTGCCGTCGCCCCGCAGCGTCGCCAGCAGCCGGTCGCGGGTGAAGTCGCTGGCCTCGGTCCAGCCCATG
The DNA here is from genome assembly GCA_030152105.1 of Actinomycetes bacterium. The sequence continues at coordinate 14,904 of JASLIH010000514.1, read as the reverse complement.
GTCATCAGGTGGGGGCCGTAGAAGGTGGCCAGCCCGGCCAGCTGACGCAGGGCGACGTGCAGCGCGGTGATGTCGGAGTAGCCACAGAAGGCCTTGGGGTGCTCGGCGATCAGCTCGAAGTCGAGGTGGGGGACCAGCTGCATCGACCCGAACCCGCCGGTCAGGCACTGGACCACGTCGACCTCGGGGTCGGCGAACATCGCCTCCAGGTCGCGGGCCCGGCTCTTGGGGTCGCCAGCCACGTAGCTGTCACGAGCCTCGATCCCGTCGGCCAGCTTCACCCGGTACCCCCGGGCCTGCCACCACTCAACCCCCCGCAGCAGGTCCGAGCGGCTCTCCCAGGGGCTCGCCGGGGCCGGCACGCCGATACAGCCCCCGTCGGGCAGCTGCCTGCCGAACCTGGTCGCCTCGATCACACCGGGCATCGTCCCACACCCCGAGCACACGCGAAGCCGCGCACCAGCCCCGACCCGGCGACCAGGCCCCCCGGAGGGGGAGCGTAGCCCATCGGGATGCGACGTGCCGCGGCTGTCCACAGCCCTCGCCGGCACTGCGGGAAGTCCGCAATTGGCGTGGATGGGCGATCCCTCGATAAGGTCCGCGCCGACTCGGAGACCTCACCAGGACGGGAAGCGGCCCGCCATTGGACACCAGGACGGCGCGCCTTCGGGAACGGGAAGCCACCACCACGGTGCGGCGACGCCGGCGCCGGGTGCTGGCCATCACCGCCGCCATCCTCGCCATCGGCGCGGCCATGGCCGGCGTCCGGCTCGCGCTCGACCCCGACCCGGCGTCCGCGCCCGGCCGGGCGCCCGCCGCCGCTCCCGGAGCCGCCCCGGGTGACGAGCCGGTGGCCACGCTGGCCGCGGTCACCACCCCGACCGTCCCGCCCCCGCCGGAGCTGCCCCGTGGAGGCCGCCAGCTGTTCCCCCGCTACCGGGTGGTCGGCTTCTACGGCATGCAGAACCTGGACGTGCTCGGCGCCGGCTCGCCCGACGTCGTCGCCCAGCGGCTGCTGAAGGTGGCCCGCCCCTACGCCCGCCCCGGCCACCCGGTGATGCCGATGTTCGAGCTGATCGCCACCATCGCCCACCCGTTCCCGACCCCGAGCGGCCTCTACCGGACCCACCAGGAGGACGCCATCGTCCGGTCGTACCTCAAGGCGGTCCGACGCATCGACGGGGTGCTGGTGCTCGACGTGCAGCCGGGCCGGGAGGACTTCGTGCGCGCGCTGCGCCACTGGGAGCCGTACCTACGCCAGCCCGACGTCGGGATCGCCCTCGACCCGGAGTTCGCCATGGGCCCCGGGCAGGTCCCGGGAAAGCACCTCGGCCACACCAACGCCGCCGCCATCAACCGCGCCTCGGCCTATGTGGCCGACATCGTGCGCCGCCACCGGCTGCCCCAGAAGCTGTTCATGGTCCACCAGTTCCGCGACAGCATGATCGGCGACAAGGCCAGGATCGCCATCCGCCCCGGCCTGGCCATGACCTGGAACGCCGACGGCTTCGGGGTCCGCTCGGCCAAGCTCGAGGACTACCACTCCTACACCCGCGACCGGCGCTTCCACCCCGGCCTGAAGCTCTTCTACGAGAACGACGTCGACCTGATGCGCCCCCGCGAGGTGCTGAAGCTCAAGCCGGCCCCGCGGGTGATCAACTACCAGTAGCCGGCGGCCGCCGCTCCGGCATCGGCTTGGCGAGCAGCTCGTCCACATAGGCGACACATTCGGTGACCGCCGCCTCCAGCAGGGCCTGGCCCTTGGCCGCGGTGCCGAGGGTGGCGTCGCCCTGGACCCCCGAACGGCTGAACGACGACCACCAGGGCATCAGCTTCAGCGGCCCGTCCGACCAGTCCAGCCAGGCGTGCTCGCCCTCGGGGTAGGAGCGCTCGTCGACGGCCAGCTCCATGGCCACCGCGTCGGGGTCGATGGCCAGGTAGATCGAGGTCTCCAGCTCGCAGGCGTGGGCCATCCCGCCCCGGGTCGACTCCCGCACCCGGTCGATGACCTCGAACGCGGCCGGGCTGGCCAGGTAGAAGGCGGCCGCCGCCAGCACCTCGGGCCGGTCGACCATGACCAGGCGGGCCGCCGTCTCGACCAGGTTCTGGTTGGAGCCGTGGCCGTTGAGGAACAGCATCCGCCGGAACCCGTGGTGGGCCAGGGAGCGGCCGACGTCGGTGCAGTAGCGGACGAAGGTGTCCCAGCCGATCGTGATCGCGCCCGGGAAGTCCATGTGGTGGGGGTCGTAGCCATGGGGGATGGCCGGCAGCAGCACCACCCGGTCCGGCGCCCTGGCCGCGGCCCGCTCGCAGATCTCGGAGACGATCCGCAGATCGGTGTCGACCGGCAGGTGGGGGCCGTGGTCCTCCAGGGTGGCCACCGGGACCAGGGCGACCCGGTCCTCGCCGGCCGCGCGCCGCACCTCCGGCCAGGTCAGCCGCTCGTACCGCAACGGTCCTTCCTCAGACCACACCGGCCAGGTCCACCTCCTCGTAGGCGGTGACACAGGGGCTGCCCGTCGCCACCCACATCCGCCCCAGGTCGAGGTCGCAGATCATCGAGAAGACGATCGCCGCCGCCTCGTCGGGCGGGGCCAGGTCCACCCCTTGGTGTTCGCCGGCCCCCTCCGGCTCCCCGTGCTCGCAGATTGTCTGGGGGCCGCCGCCGCCGTGGTCGGCCAGGATCTCGCCGATGGCCGCCGGGGTGGCCGGGGACCGCTCGGTGACCAGGGCCTGGAGCCGGGCCAGGCGGGCCAGGCTGCCCTGGCTGGGCGGCGGCGCCCGGTCGGCCAGCTCGGTGTCGGTGTAGTGGTTGGTGTGGCTGCCGGGCTGGCCGTTGACCGCGAACCGTGTGGCGCTGGTCTCGATGCTCATGGCGCTGCCGCTGCCGAAGGCGAAGCTGTGGCCGTAGCCGCCGGCCCGGCCGGGCAGGGTCGCCCGGCGCAGGGCGTCGGCCGGGGACGAGGCGACCAGGGCGTGCCGCGACACCAGCACCCGAGGGATGCCGACCCCGTCGTCGTTGGCGGTCAGCGACTGGATCCCCTGGGCGACCCGGTACTCGTTCATCCCGACCGCCGGCAGGCAGCAGGCCAGGGTCGGGGAGACCAGCGCCGGCCCGTCGTCGGGCAGCTCCACCACCACCGCGACATGGCCGACGTCCCCGGCCAGCCACTGCTCGTTGTGGCCCAGCAGCGTGTACCCGGGCCCGGAGATCGTCACCGTCGAGCACCGCTCCCACGGCTCGTCGGTCCCACCAGCGCCGGTGACCTGGCCGAGGGAGCGGCCGCTGCGGGCCTCCAGCACGGGCTCCAGCTCCTCGAAGGCGTTGACGCAGAACAGCTCCCAGAACGACACCCCCGACCCCTCGGCCATCCCCGTGACCAGCTCGACCAGGTCGGGCAGCTCCCGCTCGGCCGCGGCCAGGTACGGGGCCAGCAGCCCCGGCAGCTCGCCCACGCTGACCCCCCGGCGGACCAGGTAGCGCCAGTAGAACTCGAGCGACCCCCGGATCAGGTCGGCCAGCTCGTAGCCGACGGTGCGGCCCCGCTCCAGCGGGTCGCCCCTGGCGACCACCACCCGCACCGGGCTCATTGGGGCACCCCCCGGGGTTCCCCAAACCCCTCCGGGCTCATCTGTCCGCCTTGGGCAGGTCCGCGTAGGCGAGCAGGAAGGCGGCCGCGCCGACGATGTGCTCCTCCAGCCCGGCCAGGGTGGCGTACTCGTCGGGACCGTGGGCGCCGGCCGCGTGGCCGACCCCGCCCGACGCCCAGGGCAGCCCGAGGATGCGGTCGAACACGTAGTAGGGGGCGCACCACGGGGCCAGCGGGTAGGGCAGGGCGGACCGGCCCAGCGCCTGGTAGGAGGCGCGCATGGCCACCTCGGAGCGGTTCCCAGGCGGCGCCTTGGCCCACGGGTAGGCGTCCAGCAGGTTGACCTTGACATGGCCGAAGCCGTGGTCCTCTAGGTGGCGGCGGACGGCGGCCGCGGCCGCCTCGGGGTCGCCCCCGACCAGCCGGATGTCGACCCTGGCCTCGGCCCGGCTGGGCACGATCGTCTTGCCGCCGGGGCCGACGTAGCCGGCGGCGATCCCCGAGATGTTCATGGTCGGCCGGAACAGCAGCGCCTCCAGCAGCTCGGCCGGCCCGCCGGCAAGCCGGTAGCGGGCCGCGTTGGCCTCGCGCAGGTGCTCGGCCGGGTCGAACCCGGCGGCCAGCTCGGCCAGCAGCCGCCGGTCGCCCTCGCCGGGCCCGGGCCCGCCGTCGAGTCCGGCCACCCGGATCTCCTCGTCGGGTCCGGTGAGGGTGGCCAGGGCCTGGACCAGCGCCCACACCGGCGAGGCGATCCAGGCCTGCTCGCTGGAGTGCAGGTCGATGGCCGGGCCGCCCCAGTCGCCGGCCTCGGCGACCAGCTGGAGGTCGCACAGCCCCTTGCAGCCCAGGATCAGCTCGGGCTGGCCGTCCAGGCCGGCGGTCAGGTCGAGGTCGAAGGCGCCCTCGGCGGTCAGGTCGCCGGCCCTGGAGCGGACCGCGGCGGCCAGGTTGGGGCTGCCCAGCTCCTCCTCGCCCTCGATCATCAGGGCGACCGACAGCGGCATGGTGTCCAGCTCGCGCAGGACCTCGACGGCCAGGAAGAAGCAGGCCAGGCAGCTCTTGGAGTTGGCGCTGCCCCTGGCCACCACCGCCGGGCCGACCCCGGGCAGGTCGTGGACCTCGGCCGCGAACGGCGGCGAGATCCAGTCCGGCTCCTGGGCCGGCTGCACGTCGTACATGCCGTACCGCAGCAGCCGGGGCGCGCCCGCCGGGCCGGGCAGCTCGCCAAGGACCAGCGGGTGGCCTGGCGTCTCGACCAGCTCGAAGGACCCGCCGGCGCCCTCGATCCAGGCCCCGGTGGCCTCGGCGACGGCCCGGACCCCCTCGCCGGTGGCGCTCACCGACGGCATCTTGAGGTAGTCGCGGATCCGCTCCAGGTCGGCCGGGAAGCGCTCGGCCACCCGGGTCGCGACCCGGGCCAGCGTGTCGTCCATCCCCGTATTGTCTACAGCCAGCCCTTCCGCTTGAAATAGACCACCGGCCGCCCGCGCCCAGCACCATCAGCCCGACCGCCCAGCTCGGCGGTCAGCATCCCGGCCAGGATCAGGCCGGCGCCGAGCCAGCCTCGCCCAGAGAGGCGCTCGCCGGCAAGCAGGAACCCGAACAGGCCAGCGAACACCGGCTCCATGGTGAAGATGACGGCGGTGCGGGTGGGGGACACCTCGCGCTGGGCCCGGGTCTGGATCAGGAACGCCGCGGCCGAGGCGGCCACCGAGGTGATCGCCAGGGCGACCCACACCTCGGCCGAGGTCGGGACGGCCAGATCGCCGGCCAGCCCGGCCCAGATCAGGGCGAGCAGCCCGGCCGTGGCCAGCTGGACCACGGCCAGCCGGTAGGTGGAGAGGCGGGGGGCGTAGCGGCCCAGGAGCAGGATGTGGGTGGCGAAGGCGACCGCACAGGCGAACACCAGCGCGTCGCCCCGGCGGACCTCCAGCCGCTGCAGCGACAGCAGCGCGAGCCCGACCGCGGCCATACACGCCCCGGTCACCGGCCACCGCCCCGGCGCCTGGCGCAGCAGCAGGGCCCCGAGCAGGGGTGTCAGCACCACCGACAGGCCGGTGATGAACCCGGCGTTGGACGCGGTCGTGTACTGGAGCCCGACCGTCTGGAACCCGTACCCGGCGAACAGCGCCAGCCCGATCACCACCCCCGCGGCCAGCGGCCCCAGCCGCCCCCCGCCGTCCAGCCCGGGGGCGCGGTCGGCACCGGGGCCGCCGAGGGCCAGCCGGGGCCGGATGGCGGCCAGCAGCAGGGCCGCGGCCAGGAACCGGTAGGCAAGGAAGGTGAACGGCGGGACCTGGGCGACCGCGTCGCGCACCAGCACGAAGGTCGACCCCCACACGGCGGTCACGGCCACCATGGCCAGCTCCCACCGGTAGGCACCAACCCCCCGGCGGGTGGTGACCACGACGACCTCCCCTGACAGTCCGGACGACCGGACGATCCTACGGCCCGGCGCCGTCAGGCCGGTGGCGGCCGTCGACAGGGTCGGCGAGGATGGGCCCCATGGAGGGACGGCACGTGCTCGAGGCGGCCGCGGCCTGCCAGGCGCTGCTCGGCCCGGCCGGCCAGGACTGGACGCGCCCCATCCCGGAGATGGACTGGACGGTGGCCGAGGCCGTCAGCCACATGGCCGAGGGCACCCTCTGGTACGCCAGCGACCTGGCCGCCGGGGAACGGCGGCTGGAGACGATGGAGCTGCGGGTCCGGCCCGGGACTGCCAACGCCGACCTCGTCAGGACAATCGGGGTGGTCGCGACCGTGCTGGCCCGGGTGATCGACGCCAGCCCGGCGGGCGCGCGAGGCTGGCACCCGATGGGGCAGGCCGACGCATCCGGGTTCGCGGCCATGGCGTGTGACGAGCTCCTGGTCCACACCGACGACGCCGCCCGCGGCCTCGGCGTGCCCTTCACGCCGCCCGACGGGCTGGTCCGGGCCACCCTGGCCCGGCTGTTCCCCTGGGCGCCCGGCGCCGACCCGTGGCCGGCCCTGCTCTGGTGCAACGGCCGCGTCGGCCTCCCCGGCCTGGCCCGCCAGGGCCGCTGGGCCTGGCACTGCGCCCCGCTGGAGGAATGGGACGGCCGCAACCCGGCCGACCGCCACTGACCCGGGCGCCGCAACACCCACGGTCCTACCGCCGTGGGAGAGGGCGGAGGTTGTGGAGGCGGGCGAGGTCGGCGGCCATCTGGGCGGGGTCGCCGGTGGTCTCGGTGATGATGGGGAGGGTGGCGAGGGCGGGGTGGGCCAGGATGGCGGTGAAGCCCTGGTCGCCGATGGTGCCGGTGCCGATGGGGCAGTGGCGGTCGCGACCGGCGCCGACGGGGTCGCGGGAGTCGTTGGCGTGGACGAGGACGACCCGGTCGCCGAGGGTGGCGAACAGCTCGTCCAGGGCCTTGGTGACGCCGATGGGGTCGGTCAGGTCGTAGCCGGCGGCCTGGGCGTGGCAGGTGTCCATGCAGACCTTGAGCCGGGGGTGGTGGTCGCAGGCGGCCAGCAGCTCGGCCATCTCCTCGAACCGGGCCGCCAGGGCTCCCCGGGTGCCGGCGGTGAGCTCCAGGACCAGGTCGGGGGCGTCGAGACCGGCGATGGTGTCGGCCAGGGGAAGGAGCGTCTCGCGGGTGGTGGCCAGGCCGGCGGCGCGGCCGCTGGCCAGGGCCTGGCCGGCGTGGACGACCACGCCGGCGGCGCCGATGGCGGCCGCCTTGGCCAGGGTGGCCGCGACCACCTCGCGGGACCGCTCCCGGGTGAGCGGGGTGGCGCTGGCGAAGTTGACCAGGTAGGGCGCATGGACGAACAGCGGGCCCAGCCCGGCCTCGTCCAGGTCGGCCCGGAAGCGCTCGTCGCCCGCCGGGTCGACCGGTGGCGGGGCCCAGCCGCGGGCGTTGGACACGAACACCTGGAGCGACTCGCAGCCGGCGTCGCTGGCGTTGCCGACGGCCTTGGCCAGCCCGCCGGCCACCGACACATGGGCCCCGATGCGCACGTCGCTAGAACAGGTTGAGCAGGAGGCGGACCTCGCTGCCGCGCTTGGCCTGCTCGCCGGGGCCCGGGCTCTGCTCGACGACCCGGCTGCCGACCGGCAGGACGTAGCGGGCCCGCAGGCCGGCGGCGGCCAGGCGCTGCTCGGCCTCGCGCTTGGACAGGCCGACGACCTCGGGCACCTCGACCAGGTCGGGGCCCTTGCTGACCCGCAGGACGACCGTCGACCCCCAGGGGACGCTGGACCCGGCGCCGGGGTCGGTGCCGACCGCGCGGCCGTTGGGGACGTTGTCGTCGAAGACCCGCTCGCGCCGCACCCGCAGGTGGCCGGCGACGAGGACGTCCTCGGCGGACTCGGCCCGCCGCCCGGCGACGTCGGGGACCGGGACCTTCGGCTTGCCGGTGCTGACCACCACGGAGACGACCTGGCCGGCCTTGAGGACGGTGCCGGCGTCTGGACGGGTCGAGATGACGCTCCCCTTGGGGACGGTCAGGCTGGTGCCAGACTGCGTGCGGAACTGGATCTCCAGGTCCTCCAGCCGGCCGGTGGCCGCGCCGGCCGGGCGCCTGGTCAGGTCGGGCAGGGTGATCCCGAGCGAGGGCTGCAGCACGACCGTGTCCTGGCGCCGGGCCCGTTCCCCGCCGGCCACCGACTGGGTGGCCACCAGGCCCGCGTGGACGTGGTCGGACGCCACCGCCTCGCCCATCCGGACCCGCAGGCCGCGGCCCTGGAGGTCGCGGGTCGCCTCGGCCACCTCCAGCCCCACCACCTCCGGCACCCGCACCGACCCGCCGAGCAGGCCGCCGGCCCGGGTGAGCAGCCCGGCGGCCAGCAGCCCGACGACCAGCAGCACGGCCAGCAGCCGCCCCTTCCCGCCCTTGCGCCGCGCGGCCCGCGTCTTGGGCACCCGCCCGGTGGTCGGGCGTGGCCGCAGCTGCGGCGGGGCGGCCCGGCTGCCGCCGGTCGCCCGGCCCGCCACCGTCGTCCACCCGTCCAGACTCCGGGTCTCGGCCCCCGCCCCGCCGTGCTCGGGCGGCCACCCGGTGGTCGGCGCCCCGGCCACGGCGGCGGCACCCGCGGCCGCCTCAGCCGCGGCGGGACCGCCCCCGGTGGCACCGGCCCCGGTCGCCCCAACCGGGCTGGGACCGCCCGTGGTGGCCTCGGCGGCGGCGGCCCAGGCCCCGGTGGTGTCGGCCCCGGTGGGCAGGAGGGTGGTGGCGCGGAGGGCCTCGTCGACCCGCCGGCGGCGGGGGGCGCCGATAGCGGCCGCGAAGTCCGAGGCGCGCAGGTAACGGCGGGTCGGGTCGGGATCGGTGGCCCGGAGCACGGCCGCGTCGAACGGCTCGGCGACCTCGCCGGCGACCCTCGAGGGCGGCGGCACCCGGCCGCCGAGATGCTGCTGGACGACCTGGCGGGCGTCGCCCTCGAACGGCGGCCGGCCGCTGACGCACTCCCAGGCCACCACCCCGAGGGCGTACACGTCGGCCCGCCCGTCGACCACCCCGCCCCGCAGCACCTCGGGCGCGCAGTAGTGGACGGTGGCGGCAAGGGCCTGCCCGTGGCCGCGCTGGGCGGCCGCCCTGACCAGGCCGAAGTCGGCCACCTTGACCGTCTCTGAGGTCAGCAGGAGGTTCTCCGGCTTGACGTCGAGGTGGACCACCCCGGCGTGGTGGGCGTGGTCGAGGGCGTCGGCCACCGGGCCGAGCAGCTCGGCGGTGGTCTCCGGGCTCAGCCGCCGCTGGCTGTCGAGCAGGTCACGCAGGGTCCGACCGCTGATGTGCTCCATCACGATCCAGGGCAGCCCCCGCTCCTCGCCCGAGTCGTAGACGGCGACCACGTTGGGGTGGGACAGCCGGGCGGCCGTCCGGGCCTCGCGCCGGAACTGCTCGGAGAACTCGCGGTCGCGGGCGAACTCGGGGCGGGGGACCTTGATCGCCACCACCCGGTCGAGCTGCCGGTCGTGGCCCCGGTAGACGATCGCCATGCCACCCTGGGCGATGCGGGCGACGACCTCATAGCGGCGGCGGCCGAGCGTCCGGCCGACGAGGGCGTCCAGGTCGGCGGTGTTTCTGGCCAAGGTCTGCCCCAGGGTCGGTCGCCGCCCGGCGGATACCGGCCGGCAGAGAATTCTAAGCAGGCCCGACCCACAACTGCACGGAAGCTCAGCGCTGGCGCATCCCGGCCCGGCCCGGGAGAATGCTCCCGACATGGCCTTCGAGGACGAGCTGGGGCTGCTCGGATTCCGCCCCGCCCAGGAGAAGCGGGACGGCACCCGGACCTTCTCCCTGGCCCGCAACCGCTACCTCACCTACTGGCTGCACCTGCCCGCCGACGACTCGACGGCCCTGTTCACCTGGGAGTTCGCCATCGGCGAGTACATGGACGAGTACGGGCTCCAGGTCGGGGCCAACGAGCCCCTCAACCAGTTCCTCTTCCCCCAGGTCGATACCGAGGTCGCCCAGGACATGGCGGAGATCGCCAAGGCGATGGAGCGCACCGAGGCGATGTTCGACGGCATGAACTTCGGCCACCGAGGGTGAGGCCCGGTCTTGGAGTAGTAGGCTCCAGCCCCCGGACCCACCCATGGGAGGAGGCGGCATGCGCCGCGGTGGTTCGCTGCTCATCACGATCCTGCTGCTCCTGGCCGCGTTCTGGGCCGGCATCCAGTATGAGCGGAACAACTGCAAGATCGACCTGCCCAACACCACCCAGCAGGTCAACCAGACCGTCAAGTGCCGCGACTACAAGGGTGTCGACCTGCCTGGCTAGGACGTCTGACCGGTGGCCGGTGGGCCGCCCGTGGCCGCTGGCGGCCGTGGGCGGCCCACCGCCTTGACGGGAGGTCCGGTGCTGGGGCGCGCCACCTACCTGGCCCTGATGGCCGGCTGCCTGCTCGTCACCCTGCCGCTCGAGCTGGTCCTCAAGGCGGGTGTCTACCGCCGACCCCGCCGCTGGCTGGCGGCCGTGCTGCCGGTGTTCCTGGCCTTCAGTTGTTGGGACTGGCTGGCCATCCGCCGCAACCACTGGAGCTACAGCTCCACCTACACCAGCGGCATCGAGCTCCTCGGTATCCCCCTCGAGGAGCTGGTCTTCTTCGTGGTCGTCCCGACCTGCGCCCTCCTCACCTACCAGGCCGTCGTCCGCCTCCTCCCGGCCAGGGCCTCCCGGTGATCCGCGAGTACACCCTGGCCGCGGCGGCCGGGGTCGCCCTCACCGTCCTGCTCGAGCTGCTGGTCCTGCGCACCGGGCTGTTCCGCGACCCCCGCTACTGGGTCGCCCTGGCCGTGATCGCCGCCTTCCAGCTGCTGGTGAACGGGGTCCTCACCTGCCCCCCGATCGTCAGCTACGACCCGGCCGAGATCCTCGGCCCCCGCATCGTCTGCGCCCCTGTCGAGGACCTCGGCTTCGGCTTCGCCATGGTGACCACCACCATCGCCCTCTGGCGCCGCGCCGGCTCCGCACCCGGGGAGCGCTGACGGGCTGTCCCTCGGCCCGGGTCAGGGCTCCAGGCGGTGGAGGGCCTTGCGGACCCGCTCGGCGATGCCGACGGCGTCGAGGCCCAGCTCGGCCAGGAGGACCTCGCGCTTGCCGTGGGGCAGGAACTGGTCGGGGATGCCCAGGCGGAGCAGCGGCGTGGCCACCTGCTCGTCGGCCAGGACCTCGGCCACGGCCGAGCCGAACCCGCCGGCGAGCACGTTGTCCTCGACGGTGGCGACCAGCCGGTGGGCGCCGGCCACCGCCCCAAGGCGCGGGTCGAGCGGCTTGACCCAGCGAGGGTCGGCCAGGGTCACACTGATCCCGTCCTGCTTCAGCAGCCGGGTCGCCTCCTCGCAGGTCACGGCCAGCTTGCCCAGGCCGAGCAGGAGCACGTCGCGGCCGCGGGCGCGGACGTCCCAGGCGCCCAGCTTCATCTTGCGGACCGGGCCCGAGACGGTGAGCCTCGGCGTGGTCGAGCGCGGGAACCGGATGGCGAACGGCCCGGCGGTGTGGGCGACCGCGGTGGCCACGGCCCGGCGCAGCTCGTTGCCGTCGCGCGGCGAGGCGATGACCATGTTGGGGATCTCCCGCAGCCAGGTGACGTCGTACACGCCGTGGTGGGAGGAGCCGTCCTCGCCGGTGACGCCGGACCGGTCGAGCACGAAGATCACCGGCAGCCGGTGCAGGGCGACGTCCATCATCACCTGGTCGAAGGCACGCTGGAGGAAGGTCGAGTAGATGGCGCAGACCGGCCGCAGCCCCTGCAGGGCCATGCCGGCGGCCATGGTCACCCCGACCTGCTCGGCGATGCCGACGTCGAAGACCCGCTCGGGGAACTCCCGCTGCATCACCGTCAGCTTGGTCGGGCCGAGCATGGCGGCCGAGATGGCGACCAGCTCGGGGTGGCGGCGGGCCTCGTCCAGCAGGGCCTGGCCGAACACGTCGGTGAAGCCGACCTCGTCGCCCGACTTCGGCAGGGCCCGCCCGGTCTCGGGGTCGAAGGCGCCGAGCGAGTGGAGGTTGTCCTCCTCGTGCTCCTCGGCCGGCGGGTAGCCGCGGCCCTTCTGGGTGATGACGTGCAGCAGGACCGGGCCCGGGACCCGCTTGGCGTGGTCGATGGCCTTCTCCAGGGCGGCCAGGTCGTGGCCGTCGACCGGACCGGCGTACTGCCAGCCCAGGTCCTCGAACACCACCCGGGGCGCGACCAGGGCCTTGGCCCCCTCCTTGACCCGCTTGGCCGCCTCGACCATGCCCTCGCCGACCAGCGGCACCCGGCCGAGGGTCTCCTCGACGCCCTTCTTGAGGCTCTCGTAGCCGGGATGGAGCCGGAACGGGGCCAGGTGACCGGCCAGGCCACCGACCGTCGGGGCGTAGCTGCGGCCGTTGTCGTTGAGGATCACCAGCAGGTCGGGCTTGCGGTGGCCGATCAGGTTGAGCGCCTCCAGGGCGACCCCGCCGGTGAGCGAGCCGTCGCCGACCACCGCCACCACCCGGCCGTCGCCCTGGCCGGCCCGGCGGGCCTCGGCCAGGCCGAGGGCGTAGCCGAGGGCGGTCGAGGCGTGGGAGTTCTCGATCACGTCGTGGGGGCTCTCGGCCCGCGACGGGTAGCCGGAGAGCCCGCCGAGGGTGCGCAGGCCGGCGAAGTCGTCCTGGCGGCCGGTGAGCAGCTTGTGCACATACGCCTGGTGGCCGGTGTCCCAGACGATCCGGTCGACGGGCGAGTCGAGGGCCCGGTGCAGGGCGATGGTCAGCTCGACGACGCCGAGGTTGGGGCCGAGGTGGCCGCCCCGGACGGCCACCGCCCGGACCAGGAAGTCCCGGATCTCGGCGGCCAGCTCGGTGAGCTGGTCGCCGCTGAGCTGCCGTAGGTCGCCAGGTTGCTTGATCGATTCCAGCATGACGAATTGAGGATATGGGGTTCCGGGCGTTCGCGCCTCCTGAGACCCGGAAGCCTACCGCAGCGGCGAGGTGGCATGGCGGACGGCCACAAGGAGCTGGGCGCAGCCGGCCGCCTCGAGCAGGGCCAGGACGGCCAGGGCGACGGGGTAGCCGAGGTCGAGGGCGGCCGTTGCCAGGCCGTCGCCGCCCAGCTGGGCCGCGCCGACGGCCAGGCCGGTCAGGCCGAGGACGATCACCCGGGTCGGGCGCTCGCCCGGGGTGGCCAGCGTCCAGGCGGCCGCCACCTGGGCGGCCTGGGCCCTGGCCCGGACGTACTCGAGCAGCAGGAGCAGCCCGGCCGCGGCCGTCCCGGCGGCCACCGCCGCCTTCCCCCAGCCGGGGCCGGCCCGGGTCGCGACCAGGGCCACCGGCCCGGCGATCATGGCCAGGTCGGCCAGCCGGTCGGCGGTCGAGTCCCAGACAAACCCGAACACGCTGGTCCGGCGCTGCAGCACCGCCACCGCCCCGTCGACCGAGTCGGCGATCCCGGCGGCCAGGGTGAGCACGCCCGCCGCCGCCGCCCACCCCGGCCCCAGCGTCGCCGTCCACCCGGCCACCAGCGCCACCCAGAGGGCGGCCAGGGTGACCAGGTCGGGATCCACCCCCACCCTGGCCAGGGGCGCCCCCAGGGCATAGGGCAGCCGCAGGTACCAGGCGGCCAGCCGCCCCCCGGGTCGCGCCTCCTCCCCGAGCAGATGGGCCGCCCGCCACCCGGCCTCGTAGTCCTCGAAGGTCCAGCCACCCCCGCCCGGAGAAGGAGGGGCGGTGCCTGGGAAGGGTGAGGTGGTGCCCGGGGAGGGTGGGGCGGTGGGCCGGGAGCGCGGCGCCGGCGTGCGCGCCAGGGCGGTCCAGGCGAGGATGGCCAGGCCGCCAACGCCCAGCCCGATCCCGACCAGGCCCATCCCACTCACCGGAGCGGCCCTCCGCCCGCCACCAGCCCGATCCCGCCCCAGCTCCTCCAGCCCACCGCCCGGCCCGCCTGTCCCTTGTCCGGCCCGCCTGTCCCTCGCCCGGCCCGCCTGTCCCTCGTCCGACCCGCGCTGAAACGTCCCGATCCCGCGTCGGGTCTCCCGGTGGGGGAGCGTAGCCGACCGGCAAGAGGAGAGCCTTCTGTTGTCCACAACCTCCCCGCGCACGAACGCTCGGGAGCTGGTCGCCGTCCTGGCCGGGGTGGCCGGGCTGGCCGCCGGGGTCAACAGCCTGGCACGGCTGGGGCGGGCCGGACGAGGCGGGCACCGGCTCGGGCCGGGCGACCCGGGGGCGTTCGGTGAGACGGTGAGTGTGGTCGTGCCGGCCCGGGACGAGGCGGGGCGGGTCGGGGCGTGCGTGGCCGCGCTGCTGGCCCAGGACGCGGCCGTGGCCGAGGTGGTGGTGGTGGACGACGGGTCCGCCGACGGGACCGCGACCGAAGCAGCTCGGACCGGGGCGCGGGTCGAGGCGGCCCCGGCGCCGCGACCCGGCGTTGCCGGGAAGGCGGCGGCCTGCGCCCACGGGGCACGCGTGGCGACGGCCGGGCGGTGGCTGGCCTTCGTCGACGCCGACGTGGTCCTCGCCCCCGAGGCCCTGTCGCGGCTGCTGGCGGCCTGCCTGGCCGCCGGGGCGGCGGCGGGCAGCCCACTGGCCAGGCAGGCGACCCGCACCTGGTGGGAGGAGCTGCTCCTGCCCGACCTGGGCCTGGCCGTGGCCGAGCGGCTCGACCTCGACGCGGTCGCCGACCCGGGCCGACCGGCCGCCTTCCTGTCCGGGCAGTGCCTGCTGGTCAGGCGGGACGCCTACGACGCCGTGGGCGGGTTCGAGGCCGTGGCCGGGTCGCTGGTCGAGGACGTCGCCCTGGCCGGCCGGCTCAAGGCGGCCGGGCATCGTCTGGAGGTCCGCCTGGCCCCCGGCCTGGCCGCCGTGCGCATGTACGGGCGCTTCGGC
>JASLIH010000511.1 GCA_030152105.1 Actinomycetes bacterium | reverse complement strand
CAGCCGGCGGCGGCCAGGCCGGTGGCGATCTCCCCGGCCAGCCCGGCGTTGGCCTCCAGCAGGGCGAGGTTGGCGACCAGGCTGCGCCCGCCGGTGCGGCGGTGCAGCCAGTCCAGCTCGAACGGGGTCCGCGCCTTGCCGAACACGCCCGCGTCGCGGGCGGCGGCGGCGCCCTCGGCGGCCAGGGTCCCCAGCTCCTCGGGGTCCATGGCGGCCGCCTCCGGCGGGTCCTGGCAGAGCACCAGAGCCCCCGGGGTGCCCAGGGCCTGGCGGACCCGGATCAGCTCCACCACCTGGGCGACGTCGTCGGCGACCTGCTCCAGGGGCAGCCGGCCGGTGGCCAGGAACCCGGGGAGCCGGTCGGTGCGGTAGCCGACCAGCTGCACCCCGTGGGTTTCCAGCCACTCGATGGTGGCGGCGGCGTCGGCGACGTGCTTGGGCCCCGAGCAGACGACGGTGAGCCGGGAGCGGGCCAGCTGGGGCAGGTCGGCCGAGACGTCGCCCCCGCCGAAGTGGATGCCGCCGATCCCGCCGGTGGCCATGACCCCGATCCCGGCCGCCTCGGCGATGAAGGCGGTCGCCGAGACCGTGGTCGCCCCGTCAAGGCCGCGGGCGGCCACGTACGGCAGGTCGCGGACGGTCACCTTCCAGCGGACCGACCCCGAGGCCAGGGCCTGCACCTCCTGGGGGTCGGCGCCGACGATCACCCGGCCGGCGATCACCCCGATGACGGCCGGCTCGGCGTCGGCCTTGACGACCGCGGCCTGCTGGGCCTCGGCCGACTCGAGGTTGGCCGGCGACGGCAGGCCCTGGGCGAGCACGCTGGATTCGAGGGCGACGACAGCGCTGGCGTTGGCGATGCGGTCGGCGACGACGATGCGGCTGTCCATGAGTGATGCGTTCCCCTGTCGGTCGTCGGGTTGGTGGGCGGCGACCGTCAAGGGTACTCCGGAGGGCCGCCGGGAGGCAGTGCCGGCCAGGCGCCCCTGGTGGCCACGGCCTGGGCGGCCAGGCCGGCCCCGGCGGCGGCCGCCTCGGCCGGGCCGGCCCCGCCGGCCCTGGCCAGCAGGTACGCCGCCGCGAAGGCGTCGCCGGCGCCGGTGACGTCCACAACGGTCGCCGCCGGGGCCGGGACGGGCACCGGCGGCCGGTCGCCGTCACAGACCATCACCCCGGCGGGGCCGCACTTCACCACTACCGTCCCGACCCGCGCGGCCAGCCAGGTCCCGGCCTCCGCCGGGTCGCGCCGGCCGGCCAGGGCGGCTGCCTCGTCCCGGTTGGCCAGCAGGGTCCCGGCCAGGGCGGCCGCGGCCAGCACCGGCTCGCCCGCACCGCCGGTGAGCAGCGGCCAGGAGGCGGCGTCGACCACCGCCGGGACCCCGGCCCGCCCGGCCGCCGCGGCCGCGGCCATGGCCGCCGCCCGGGTCGCCGGGCGCAGCAGCGGGTAGCCGCTCACGAACACCGCCCCAGCCCCCTCCAGCCCGCCGACCACGTCCCCCTCGCCGAGCCCGAGGTTGGCCCCGGGGTCGGCCACGAAGGTCCGCTCCCCCGCCTCCATCACCACCAGCATGGCCCCACTGCTCCCGGCCACCGGCCCCGGCGGGTACAGCTCGATCCCCCGCTCCTCCAGCGCGGCGGCCAGCAGCCGCCCGGCCAGGTCGTCCCCCCGCCCGGCCACCAGCCGCGCCCTGCCTCCGGCGACCGCCCCCCAGGCGGCCACGTTCGCCGCCGACCCCCCCGGTCCCAGCCGCACCGCCCCGGCGACGTCGCCGCCCCGGGCCAGCGCCGGCGCCTCCACGGCAACGTCCACCATCAGGTCGCCAACACAGACGAGGAGGGGGTCGCCGGTGCTCAACCGGGGTCGTCCCAGAAGCGGGTGTCGACGATGCGGCGGGCGCGGCGGGTGGCGCGGCGGTAGTCCTCGAGGAGGCGTTGGCGGCCGGGTTCGCCCATGGCTCGGGCGAGGCGTTCCAGGGCGACCGGGTCGGTGGGGAGGGACTCGACCGGGCGACCCGCCACCAGGTAGGCGAGGTTGCGGATGCGCTGGCACAGGCGGTAGGCGTCGGCCAGCCAGTCGGCCTGACCGGCCTCGAGGGCGCCGATTCTGGCGAGCTCCTCCAGGGCGGGCAGGGTGCCCTGGACCCGGACCGTGGGGTGGCTGCCACCGGTCCGGAGCTGGAGCAGCTGGGCCGTCCACTCGACGTCGGCCAGGCCGCCCGGGCCCAGCTTGAGGTGGAGCTTGGGGTCGGCCCCGGCGGGGAGGCGCTCGGACTCGACCCGGGCCTTCATGCGGCGGACCTCGGCCACGGTGGCCGCGTCCAGGGGCTCGCGGTACACCCGGCCCTCGGCCTCGGCGCAGAAGCGGGCGGCCAGCTCGCTGTCCCCGGCCACCGGGCGGACCTTGATGAGGGCCTGGCGCTCCCACGGCTGGGCCCAGCGGTCCCAGTAGGCCAGGTAGCTGCCAAGGGTCCGCGACAGCGGCCCGTTGCGGCCCTCGGGGCGCAGGTTGGGGTCGACCCGGAAGCAGGTCCCCTCGGGGGTGACGGCCGAAAGGCCCCGCAGCAGCTCCCGGACGACCCGGTCGGCGGCCCGGTTGGCCACCTCGGGGTCGGCCCCCGGCACCGGCTCGTGGCAGAACAGCACGTCCAGGTCGGAGGTGTAGCTGAGCTCGCTCCCGCCCAGCTTGCCCATGGCCAGCACGGCCAGGCGGACCGGCGGCGGCCCCTCCCCGGCCTCGCGCATGGCGATCAGCAGCCCGGCCGCCAGGCAGGCCTGCGCGATCGCCGACAGCTCGGTCCCGACGCGCTCGACCGGGAGGTCGCCGGTGAGGTCGCGCACGGCCACCCGGACCAGCTCGCGGCGCTTGAACCGGCGCAGGCCGTCCCAGGCCGCCGCCACCTCCGAGTGCCTGGTCACGATCGCCGTCGCCGAGGCGAGCAGCTCGGCCGGCCCCCGGGTGGCGGCCAGCCGGTGCTGGTCGGCCATGGCCGTGAGCAGCTCGGGATGGCGGGCCAGCATCTCGCCGAGCAGCCGCGAGGTGCCGAGCACGGTGCAGAGCAGCTCGGCCGCGGCCGGGTTGTCCCGGACCATCCCGTAGAACGCGTCCCGGTCGCCAAGCGCCTCGGCCAGCTCCCGCAGTGCCGCCAGGCCGCCGTCGGGGTCGGGGGCCTCGGCCAGCCAGGGCAGCATCACCGGCAGCATGGCCCGCATGAGCGTGGCCCGTCGCGACAGCCCCGAGGTGAGGGCCCGCAGCGACGCCATCGCCCGCCCTGGGTTGGCGAACCCGAGGGCGGCCAGCCGCTCGCTCGCCCCCTCCGGGTCGAGGCCGGTCGGGACCGCCCCGAACGCCTCCAGCAGCGGCCGGTAGAACAGCTTCTCGTGGAGGCCGCGGACGGCCACGGCGTGGCGGCGCCGGTCGGCCTCGAAGCGCTCCAGGGCGCTCGCCTGCGGCCCGTCGCGGTAGCCAAGGGTGCGGGCCAGCCAGCGCCGCGCCTCCTCCCCCGACGGGATGGTGTGGGTGCGGCGCTCGCTGGCCAGCTGGAGGCGGTGCTCGACCAGCCGCAGGAACCGGTAGGCCTCGGCCAGCTGGGCGGCGTCGGCCCGGCCGACGAACCCGGCGGCGGTCAGCCGGTCGAGCGCGACCAGGGTCGAGCCGGACCGCAGGCCCGGGTCATGGCGGCCGTGGACCAGCTGGAGCAGCTGCACGGCGAACTCGACGTCGCGCAGCCCGCCCGGGCCGAGCTTGACCTGCCGGTCGCCCCCGGCCCTGGCCTTGGCCGAGGTCTCGACCCGAGCCTTCATGCGCCGTACGGCCGGGACCGTCTCCGGGTCGAGCCGGTCGGGGTAGACCCGCTGGGTGGCCTCCTGGACGAACCGCTCGGCCAGGGCGGCGTCGCCGGCCGCCGGGCGGACCTTGATCAGCGCCTGGCGCTCCCAGGGCTGGGCCCAGCGGTCCCAGTAGGCCAGGTAGCTGCCCAGGGTCCGCGACAGCGGCCCGTTGCGTCCCTCGGGACGCAGGTTGGCGTCGACCTCGAAGCAGGTCCCCTCGGGGGTCACGGCCGACAGCCCGCGCATGACCCCTCGGGCCACCCGGTCGGCGGCCCGGGCGGCCGCCTCGGGCTCGGCCCCGGAAACCGGCTCGTGGCAGAACAGCACGTCGATGTCGGACACGTAGTTGAGCTCGCTCCCGCCCAGCTTGCCCATGGCCAGCACGGCCATGCGCATCGGCGGCGGGTCGTAGCCGGACTCGCCGGTCGCCACCACCAGGGCCGCCTCCAGGCAGGCGTCGGCCAGGTCGGCCAGCTCGGCCGCGACCTCGTCGACCAGCACCTGGCCGGCCAGGTCGCGCACGGCCACCCGGAGCAGCTCGCGGCGCTTGAACCGGCGCAGGGCGTCCCAGCCGACCGCCGGGTCGGCCCCGTGGCTGGTAGCGGTGGCGACCGCCTCGGCGACCAGCTCGTCCCGGGGCCGGGGGGCGGCGAACCGCCGGCCGTCGGCCAGCCGGTCGGCCTCTTCGGGGTGGGTGGCCAGCCAGGCCCCGAGCGAGCGGCTGGCCGCGACCAGCGGGACCAGCCGGCGGCGGAAGCCGAGGCGCCGGCGCAGCTGGGCGGTGAAGCCGTCGGGGTCGGGATGGGCGGCGGCGATGGCGGCCAGGGACCTGGCGGCGAGCTGGGGGGCGGCGCTGGCGGCGATGTCGGCCAGCAGCCGGGCTCCGCCGGGGGCGGCGGCCGGCGGCCACGCCCCCAGCCGCCTCAGGTCGCCGGCGGCCGCCTCGGGCTCGTCGAAGCCGAGCCGGGCCAGGGTGGAGAGCGCCATGGGCCCCCGCCTACAGCAGGGGCAGGTAGCGCTCCCGCTCGAACGGGGAGACGTAGCGCTGGTAGCTGTCCCAGTCGCGGTGCTTGTTGCGCAGGAAGTACTCGAAGACGTGCTCGCCGAGGGCCTCGGCGACCAGCTCGGACCGCTCCATGGCGGTGAGGGCCTCGTGCAGGTCGACGGGCAGGGGGCGGATGCCGGCGGCGCGGCGCTCGGCCTCGGTCATCTCCTGGAGGTTGTCGCCCGCCTCCGGGGGCAGGTCGTACTCCTCCTCGATCCCCTTCATCCCGGCGGCCAGCAGCACGGCGAAGGCGAGGTAGGGGTTGGCGGCCGGGTCGGGCGAGCGGACCTCGACGTCGACCCGGTCGGAGCGGTAGCCGCCCACCCTGACCATGGCCGAGCGGTTGCGCTGGGCCCAGCAGACGTGGGTGGGGGCGTCGAAGCCCGGGACCAGCCGCTTGTAGGAGTTGATCCACTGGCTGGTCACCGCGGTGTACTCGGGCGCGTGGACCAGCAGCCCGGCGATGAAGCTGCGGGCCGTCTTCGACAGGTTCGCCTCCTGCCCGGGGTCGTAGAAGGCGTTGCGGTCGCCCTCGTACAGCGACAGGTGGGTGTCCATGCCCGACCCGGCCACCCCCTCGCGCGGCTTGGGCATGAAGGTGGCGTGCAGGCCCTGCTCGAGGGCGGCCTCCTTGACCACCAGGCGGGCGCTCATGACGTTGTCGGCCATGGTCAGGGCGTCGGCCTCGCGCAGGTCGATCTCGTGCTGGCTGGGGGCGATCTCGTGGTGGGACTGCATCACCGAGATGCCCATCCGCTCCAGCATGGCGATGGCGATGCGGCGGAAGTCCTGGGACAG
>JASLIH010000310.1 GCA_030152105.1 Actinomycetes bacterium | reverse complement strand
CAGCCAGCGCACGACCGCCTCGAGGCGGAACAGCTCGGCGTCGACGACCAGGGCCAGCCCCACGTCGTGCTCGGCGGCTTCGGCCTTCACATAGGTGTAGTGCTGCATCAGCTCGACGAGGTGGCGGCGGTGGACCTGGATAAGCTCGTGCACGTCGACCCCGGGCACGGAGATCGCCACCAGCACTTTGATGACCAGCTCGTCACGGGGCGGCGCCACCGTACCGGGCGGGGTGTGCAGCCACTCGGCAAGCTCCTGGCCACCGGCCGGAGTGATCCGGAAGCCCTTCTGCGGGCCATCACCCTCCGGGTCGTCGGACTCGACCAGCCCGTCACGCTCCAGCCGCTGCAGGGTGGTGTAGACCTGTCCCACGTTGAGCGGCCAGACCTCGCCCGTCCTCGTCTCGAACTCCTGCCGCAGCTGTAGGCCGTACTTCGGGCCCTCGGTCAGCAGGGCCAGCAGCGCGTGCCGAACGCTCATCAGCACCTCCCATTGAATATACCCGGTATGATACTGGGTATTCTAAGGATGTCCAGCGCCGCGACCGGTCGGCGCATCAGCCCGAGCTGGCCGACGCCACCTCGGGCGCCCGGTCGGCCGGGAGCAGCAACGCGAACACCGGCGCGGGGACGGGACGCTGGAGCAGGAGCCGCCCGCCCTCGGCCTCGGCCAGCGAGCGGGCCAGGGCCAGCCCGATCCCGTGACCGTCCGCGCTCCCCGCACGGCGGGCGAAGACCTGCTCGGGGTCCCCGGCGACGCCCGGACCCTCGTCGACCACCTCGATCGCCAGCCCACCCGGCGCGGCGCGGACCCGCACGGTGACCGTGCCCGACCCGTGCTCGGCCGCGTTCCCGAGCAGCACGTCCAGGATCTGGAGCACGGCGGCCTCCGAGGCCCGGACCAGGGGCAGCCCACCCTCCACCTGGAAGCGGAGCGGCCGCCCGCTCGCCCCCAGCCGCCCGTGCCAGCCATGCTCGACCGCCTCCATCACCCGCGACAGGTCGAGACGGTCACGGGCCACGCCGGCGTCCCGGGCCAAGGCGAGCAGCTGCTCGACAGTCCCCTCGAGCCGGTCCACCTCGGCCAGGGCGTCGGCGATGGCCTGCCCCTGGTCGATCCCGGGCAGCAGCCGGGCCGCCTCCAGTCGCAGGCGCAGCCCGGCCAGGGCCGTCCGGAGCTGGTGGGATGCGTCGGCGCTGAACGCCCGCTCGCGGGCGAGGACCTGGCCAAGGCGCGCACCGGTCGCGTCCAGGGTGCTCGCCACCGCGTCGACCTCGGGCACGCCCGAGCGGCCGGCCCGCACCGAGAAGTCGCCCTCGCCCAGCCGGGCCGCGGCCTCCGCCAGCGCGTCGACCGGCCGGCTGAGGTGCCCGGCCACGGCCCGGGCGACCAGGGCGGCCACGGCCACGGCGCCGGCGGCCAGGGCGGCCATGACCAGCCAGGCCCGGCGGACCCGGGCGTCGACGATGCTGGCCGGGAGGGCCGCCCGCACCACGGCGACGACCCGCTCCTCGTCGGCCACCGGGACCGCGACCACGATGCGGTCGTCGATGGTCTGCTCGGCCACCCGGCCACCGAAGGCGGCCTGGACCGGCGCCTCCACGGCGGCCGGGCCCGTGCCCGAGACCAGCCGGCCGTCGGCGCTGTACAGGGCGAGCTGCGTCTGGTCCGAGGCGGCGGGCAGCTCGACGGGGTCGCCCGAGGTCGCGAAGGAGTCGGGCACGTGGGTGGTGGCCCGGGCCGCCTCCCGCTCCAGCCGGACCACGGCCTCGCTGTGGTACAGGTGCTGCACGGCCAGGGCGAGCGGCAGGCCGAACAGCACCACCGCCATCGCCGTGACGGCCAGGATGGCCCCGAGGATCCGGTTCCTCACGGCTGCTCCAGGCGGTAGCCGACGCCCCGCAGCGTGGTGATGCGCCCGGCCCGTGCCGCCGGCTCTCCGAGCTTGCGACGCAGCGCCACGATGTGCATGTCCAGGGTCTTGGTGGAACCGAACCAGTGCTCGTCCCAGACCTCGGCCATGATCCGCTCCCTGGCCACGGCCCGGCCGGCCTCAGCCATCAGCAGGGCGAGCAGGTCGAACTCCTTGGGACGCAGGTCGAGCTCGCGCCCGGCCAGCCACACCCGGCGGGCGGCCTGGTCCAGCTCCAGATCCCCGACGACCAGCCGCCCGGCGGGGCCGGCCGAGTCCAGGCGGCGGGTGTGAGCGCGGATCCGGGCCAGCAGCTCGGCCAGCCGGAACGGCTTGGTCAGGTAGTCGTCGGCGCCGGCGTCCAGCCCGACGATCACGTCGATCTCCTCCCGCCGGGCCGTCAGCATGACAATCACCAGCCACGGTTGCGCGGCCCGGAGCCGCCGGCACACCTGGACACCGTCCATGTCCGGCAACTTGAGGTCGAGCAGCACGAGGTCGTGCGGCTCGCGGGCCAGCTCGAGCGCCTTGACGCCGGTCTGGACCCACGACGCCCGGTAGCCCTGGCTGGCCAGGGCCTGCCGCAGGCCTCCACCCAGGGTGACGTCGTCCTCCACCACCAGGACCCGAGCACCGTCCATCACGACCGCCAGCCTAACCCCGCCGTGGACCGGAGGGCCGAAGAGTTTGCCGTCCCTTGACCATCGCCAAGGCTGCCGCTGACCTGCCCCCTCGTACTTTGGCGGGAGGTCACCGAGCACAGCCAGAGGAGCGTCGCGATGGTCCGCAGGTCCCTTGCCGCGGTGGTCGTCGACGGCCTGGCCCTGCTGGCCGGCGCCTGCGGGTCGGGCGGCGCCAGCCCCTACGGGGGGTCCACGCCGACCACCGCCACGCCACCGTCGGAGGCGAGCAGGAATGCGCCCGAGGTCAACCCGGCCGGCGACATCCCCGACAACCAGGTCTTCGTTCCCTACAGCCCACCCGGCGGCCGGTTCACGGTCAAGGTGCCGGAGGGCTGGGGGCGGACCGCGCGTGCCGGGACGGTCAGCTTCACCGACAAGCTCAACACCATCAGCATGGAGACCCGGCCGGCGCCGGCAGCGCCGACCGTCGCCTCCGCCCGCCAGGCGGAGCTGCCGGCCATCCGGTCGGCGAGCCGGCGCTACGAGCCGGGGTCGGTCACCCAGGTTCGCCGCGCCGGGGGCGATGTCGTTCTGGTCACCTTCAAGGCCGACGCGCCGGCTGACCCGGTCACCGGCAAGGTCGTCCACGACGCCGTCGAGCGCTATGAGTTCTGGCGCGGCGGCACCGAGGCGATCCTGACCCTGGCCGGCCCGGTCGGCGCCGACAACGTCGACCCCTGGCGGATCGTCTCCGACTCGTTCCGTTGGCGCTGATGGCCCCGGCGCTGGAAGGTTCCAGCCTCTACCGGTTCTTCCACGCCGGCGAGGAGGAGACCCTCGCCCTCCAGGGGGTGTCCCTGACCGTCGGCAGGGGCGAGCTGGTCGCCGTGGTCGGCCCGTCCGGCTCCGGCAAGTCGACCCTGCTGGCCTGCCTGGCCGGGCTGGACGAGCCCGACGGGGGCTGCGTGCTGATCGAGGGGGAGCGGCTCAGCCGCCGGCCCGAGCCCGAGCGGGCGGCGTTACGGGCCCGCCGGGTCGGAGTGCTGTTCCAGTCCGGCAACCTGCTCGACCACCTGACCGTGGCCGAGAACGTCGTGCTCGCCCAGCGGGTCGCCGGGCGGCCCAACCCGGGCCGGGCCGCCGGCCTGCTGGAAGCCCTCGGCCTGGCCAGGCGGGCCCATGCCCGGCCGGCCGAGCTGTCGGGCGGGGAGACGGCCCGCGCCGGGCTCGCGGTCGCCCTGGCCAACGACCCGGCGGTCGTGCTGGCCGACGAACCGACCGGGGAGCTGGACAGCGCCAGCGAGGC
>JASLIH010000476.1 GCA_030152105.1 Actinomycetes bacterium | reverse complement strand
CCCGGCGGCCCGGATGGACGTGATCACCAGCCCAAGCAACCCCGCGGTGCGGGCGGCGCGCAAGCTCGCCCGGCCGTCGTCGCGGGCCAGGGCCGGCGGCCGCTTCCTGCTCGAGGGCCCGGAAGGGATCAGGGCGGCGCTGGAGGCCGGCCACCTGCCCGACAGCCTGCTGGCCACCGAACGGGCCGCGGCCCGCCACGCCGGCCTGGTCAACCTGGCCCGCCAGCGCGGCGCCCAGGTGACCCTGGTCGCCGAGCCGGTGCTGTCCGCCCTCGCCGCCACCACCACCCCGCAGGGGCTGGTGGCGGTGCTGCCGAGCGTGCTCCGCCCCCTGTCCGACCTGCCGGGCTCGGCCCGCCTGGTCTGCGTGCTGGCCGAGGTCCGCGACCCGGGCAACGCCGGCACCGTGCTGCGCGCGGCCGACGCCTTCGGGGCCGACGCCGTGGTCACGACCAGGGGGTCGGTCGACCCCCAGAGCCCCAAGGCGGTCCGGGCCGCCGCCGGCAGCCTGTTCCACCTGCCGGTGGTCGCCGGGGTCCCCTGGCCGGAGCTGGCCGCCGCCCTGCGCGGGCGCGGGCTGCGCCTGGTCGGGGCCGACCCGCACGCCGAGGCCACCATCGACCGGGCGCCCCTCGGCGAGCCGGTGGCCCTGGTCCTCGGGAACGAGGCCCACGGGCTGTCCGACGAGATCGCCGCCGACCTCGACCAGGTCGTGCGGGTCCCGCTGACCGGCCGGGCCGAGAGCCTCAACCTGGCCGCGGCCGCGGCTGTGCTGCTGTACGAGGCGGCCCGCCAGCAGGCGCGTGAGGGGACGACCGTTGGCCGATAGCGAGGCCTACCTGGAGCTGCTGCCCGACGCGGTGGTGGTGGTCGACGCCGAGGGCCGGATCGTCTACGCCAACCCGGCCGCCGAGCGCCTGGCCCGGGCCAGCCGGGACGAGCTGACCGGCGGTGCCCTCGACGACGTGGTGCCCCTGCGCGACGGCGCCGGCAATCCCTGGTGGGCCTGCTCGGAGCGGCTGCGCCGCCTTCCCGGGGTGCGGCGGGTCCCGGTGCGCGAGCTCCACCTGGTCGCCGCCGGCGAGCCGGTCCCGGTCGACCTCACGGCCAGCTTCCTGCGCGACGGCACCGGCCGGGTCACCCAGGCGGTCTGCGTGCTCCGGGACGCCTCGATCCGGAGCCGGGGCGACAGCCAGCGGGGCGAGCTCATCTCCACCCTCGCCCACGAGCTGCGCTCGCCCCTGACCAGCGTCAAGGGCTTCACCTCGACCCTGCTGCACCGCTGGGAGCGCTTCACCGACGACCAGAAGCGGGAGATGCTGGCCACCGTCAACATGGACGCCGACCGGGTGACCCGGCTGATCCGGGAGCTGCTCGACGTCTCCCGGATCGACGCCGGCCGCCTGGAGCTGCGCCGCAAGGAGTTCGACCTGGCGGCCATGGCCGAAGGGATCGTCGGCCGCTTCGAGCTCCAGCACGACGGCCACAAGTTCCAGCTGTCGTTCCCGGACGGCTTCCCGCGCGTCTATGCTGACCCGGACAAGATCGAGCAGGTGCTGACCAACCTGGTGGAGAACGCGGTGAAGTACTCCGACGGCGGGGCGGTGACGGTGACCGGCCAGGTGACCGACACCGAGGTCGAGGTCGCCGTCCGCGACCAGGGCGTCGGCATCCCCGCCGACCAGCTCCCCCTGATCTTCACCAAGTTCTACCGGCGGGCCGGGCACGGAGCGCCCAGCGGCACCGGGCTCGGCCTGTTCATCGCCCGCGGCCTTGTCGAGGCCCACGACGGCCGCATCTGGGCCGACTCGTCGCCCGACCGGGGCACCACCCTGCGATTTCGCCTGCCCCGCGGGGGCCTGGAGCTGGCCGGCATCACCTAGCCCGGCACCCGGCCCGAGCGGGGCGACCGCGAAGCGGACGTGACGTGTTCTGTGCGTGTTCCCGTAAGGAGCCGACCATGCCAACCCCCGACCTTGACGCCGTCGTCGCCGCCGGACGGCAGGCGATCGCCGACGCCCCCGACCTGGACGCCCTCCGCGAGGCCGAGCAGGCCCACCTGGCCAGGCGCTCGGCCCTCGGCGAGGTCCAGCGCTCCCTCGGGGGCCTCGACGAGGACGCCCGCCGCGACCTCGGCCGCCGGGTCAACCAGGCCCGGACCACCCTCCAGGCCGAGCTGGCCGCCCGCCGGGCCGAGCTGGAGGCCGAGCGCGACCAGGCCCTGCTCGAGGCCGAGCGGGTCGACGTCACCCTCCCCGGCCGGGTGCCGCCGCGCGGGGCGACCCATCCGGTGACCCGGACCATCGACGAGATCGTCGACATCTTCATCGGCCTCGGCTACCGCGTCGCCGAGGGGCCCGAGGTCGAGACCGACTGGTACAACTTCCAGGCCCTCAACATCCCCCCCGACCACCCGGCCCGCTCCATGCAGGACAGCCTCTACATCGAGTCGGGGAACGGGCGGGAGGCGGGTGAGCTGGTGCTGCGCACCCAGACCTCGCCGGTGCAGGTCCGCACCATGCAGGCCGGGCCGCCGCCGGTGTACATCGTCGTCCCCGGCCGCTGCTACCGGGCCGACACCCCCGACGCCACCCACGTGCCGGTGTTCAACCAGGTCGAGGTCCTGGCCGTCGACCGCGGCCTCACCATGGCCGACATGAAAGGCACGCTGCTCGCCTTCGCCCGGGCCTACTTCGGCGAGGAGCGCCAGATCCGCCTGCGCCCCTCCTACTTCCCGTTCGTCGAGCCCGGGGCCGAGGTCGACGTGTCCTGCTTCATCTGCGGCGGCACCGGCGAGGGCTGCCGCACCTGCCGCGGCCAGGGCTGGATCGAGCTCCTCGGGGCGGGCATGGTCCACCCCAACGTGCTCCGGGCCGGCGGCTACGACCCCGACGAGGTGTCCGGCTTCGCCGCCGGGACCGGCATCGAGCGGCCCTTCATGCTCCGCTCGGGCCTGGCCGACATGCGCACCCTGACCGACAACGACGTCCGCTGGCTCACCAGCGTCTGAGAGGAGGCTTCGATGCGCGTCCCACTGTCCTGGCTGTCCGAGCACGTCGACGTCGACGTCCCGGCGGCCACCCTGGCCGACAAGCTCACCTTCGCCGGCATCGAGATCGAGACCATCCACCGGGTCGGGGACGACCTCGCCGGCATCCTCACCGCCCGGGTCCTCGAGGTGACCCAGCACCCCGACGCCGACCGGCTCGTCCTGGTCCGGATCAACGCCGGCGGTGAGGAGCGCACGGTCGTCTGCGGCGCCCGCAACTTCGCCCCCGGCGACGTCGTGCCCTGGGCCGCCCCCGGGGCCAAGCTGCCCGGAGGGATCGAGATCGGCCGCCGCAAGGTCCGCGGCGCCCTCTCCGACGGCATGCTCGCCTCCGCCCGCGAGCTGGGCGTGTTCGACGACCACTCCGGGATCCTGGTGCTGCCGCCCGACACCCCGGTCGGGGCCGACGTGGTCGAGGCGGTCGACCTGCGCGACAGCGTGCTGGAGGTCAAGACCGCCCCTAACCGGGGCGACATCCTGTCCATGCGGGGCATCGCCCGCGAGGTCGCGATCCTGCTCGGCAAGGAGCTGCGGCCGCTCGACCTGACCGTGCCCGAGACCGGCCCCCCGGCCGAGCGCCTGGCCTCGGTGGCCGTCGAGGACACCGAGGGCTGCCCGCTGTACGCCGCCCGGGTGATCCAGGGGCTGGACGCCGCCCGCCCGGCCCCCCTGTGGATGGCCAGGCGGCTGTACCTGTACGGCCAGCGGCCGCTCGGGGCGGTGGTCGACGTCACCAACTACCTGCTGCTCGACCAGGGCCAGCCGCTGCACGCCTTCGACCTCGACCTGGTGCCGGGCCGGCGGATCGTGGTCCGCCGGGCCGCCGAGGGCGAGACCGTCCGCACCCTCGATGGTCGCGACCGGCGGCTCACCCTCGAGGACACGGTGATCACCTCCGGCGAGCAGGTCCTGGCCCTGGCCGGGATCATGGGCGGCGAGGACACCGAGGTCCGGGCCAGCACCACCAACGTGCTGCTGGAGTCGGCCCACTTCCCGCCGGCGGCCGTCCGGCGGACCATGCGCCGCCTCGGCATGCACACCGAGGGCGGCCAGCGCTGGGCCCGCGGGGTCGACCCGGCCGGGGCCGAGCCGGTCTGCGACCAGGCGGCCCGGCTGATGGCCACCCTGGCCGGCGGGACGGTCGCCGCCGGGCGGCTCCGAGCCGGCCCCGGGGTCGGGGAGCGCGAGGCCATCCGGCTCGACTGGACCCGGTCCTCGGAGCGGCTGGGCGCCCCCGGCGACCCCGAGTTCGCCGCCGCCCACCTGCGCCGCTACGGCTGCCGGACCGAGGTGGCCGCCCGCCGGACCGTGCTCGCCGTCCCCCCGACCTGGCGCTTCGACCTGGAGCTGTGGGCCGACCTTGAGGAGGAGGTGGCCAGGGGCTGGGGCTACGACCAGATCCTGGCGACCCTGCCCGGGGCCACCGGGGGCGGCCTCACCGACGCCCAGCGGCTGCGCCGCCTGGCCAGGGAGGTCCTGGCCGGCATGGGCGTGACCGAGGTCCAGACCTACCCGTTCCTGTCCCAGGCCGCCCTCGACCGGCTCGGGCTGCCCGCCGACGACCCCCGCCGCGAGACCCTGCGCCTGGCCAACCCGCTGTCGGAGGAGGCCCCGGAGCTGCGCACCACCCTGCTCCCCGGCCTGGCCGAGGTGGCCGGCCGCAACCTGGCCAGGGGGCTGGACGAGGTCGCCGTCTACGAGCTGGGGGCGGTGTTCCTGCCCAACCCCAAGGAGGAGCTGCCGGCCGAGCCGCTCACCCTTGGGATCCTGCTCGCCGGGCAGGCGCCGGCCGGCCGCTTCGACGACCCTCGCCGGCCGTTCGACTTCGCCGACGTCAAGGGCGTGGTCGAGGGGCTGGTGCGCGCCCTCGGGGTCCCGGGGGTCGGGTTCCGGCCGGCCGAGCCGCTGCCGTATCACCCGGGCCGCTGCGCCGCCGTGCTCCTCGAAGACCGGCCGGTCGGGCTGTGTGGCCAGCTCCACCCGCGGGTGGCGGCCGCCTGCGAGCTGCCCGCCACCTCCTTCGCGGTCGAGGTGGAGCTCGGCCCGCTGCTGGACGCGGTCCCGCGGATGCGTCCCGCGGCCACGCCGTCGCCCTACCCGGAGCTCTCCTTCGACGTGGCCTTCCTGGTCCCGCCGGGGGTGGCGGCCAGCGACCTCGAGGACGTCCTGGTCGAGGCCGGCGGCGAGCTGCTGGCCCGCCTCACCCTGTTCGACGCCTACCAGGGGCCGCCGCTGCCGCCCGGCCACCGCAACCTGGCCTACCGGGTCGCGCTCCAGGCGGCCGACCGCACCCTCACCGACGCCGACGGCGCCGCGACCCGCGACCGCATGGCCGCCCTTGCCGCCGGACGACTGGAGGCGATCCTCCGCACCGCCGGGTAGGGTAGAGCCGGAGGTCGGTTCGGTACGCCCGCGAACTGAGAGGTGGGCTCGTGGTCGACTACACAGTCGCAGGCGTCGAGGGTGGACTGTGCGCGCCCAGGGGGTTCCGGGCGTCCGCGGTCGACGCCGGGCTGGCCCCCGGGCCAGGGCCCGACCTGGGGCTGGTCGTCAGCCAGCAGACCTCGGTGGCGGCCGGCCGCTTCACCTCCCACCCCTTCGCCTCCGCCCCGGTGCGCTGGTCGCGGGCCCAGCTGCGGTCCGGCATGGCCAGGGCGGTGCTGGTCCACGCCGGCAGCGCCAACGCCGCCACCGGCCCCGACGGCGACGCCGACGCGGCCGCCCTGGCCGCCCGCTGCGCGGCCGCCATCGGCTGTGTGGCCGAGGAGGTGCTGCTGTGCGGCACCGGGGCGATCGGGGTCCGGCTGGCCGTGGCCGACGCCGCCGAGGCCGCCGACAAGGCCGCCGCCGCCCTCGGCCGGCGCGGGTCCGGGGAGGTCGCCAAGGCCATGACCGCCTCGGGCGGGGTCGCCCGCGAGCACGCCGTGGCCGTCGCCTGGTCCGAGGGCGAGGTCCGCATCGGCGGCGCCGCCAAGGCCTCGGTCCCGTTCGCCCCCGCCTTCGAGCAGCAGCCCCCGTCCACCGGGGGCCCGGGCTTGAGGTCCCCGGACCCCCCCGCCGCCACCACCCTGGTCCTGCTCACCACCGACGCCACCGTCGAGGGGGGCGTGCTCGACGGCCTGCTCGGCCGGGCCCTGGCCCGCTCCTTCGAGCGGGTCATGGTCGACCAGGCCCCCGGCATGGCCGACGCGGCCCTGCTGCTGGCCAACGCCACCGCGGCCGCCCCGACCCTGCGGGCCGGCTCGGACGGGGCCGCGGCCTTCGAGTCGGCCCTGACCCAGCTGTGCGAGTCCCTGGCCGAGGGCCTGGCCCTGCGCGTCCCCGGCGCCCGCAAGCTGGTGGTGGTCACCGTCCACGGCGCCGCCGACCACACCGACGCCCTGGCCGCGGCCAGGGCGGTCGCGGGCTCGGTCGCCCTGCGGGCCGCCCTGGCCGCCGGCGTGCCCGCCTGGCCGGCCGTGCTCGACGCCCTCGGCACCGCCGGGGTGGCCCTGGAGCCGGGCCGGGTCGGGGTCAGCTTCGGCCCGGTCACCGTCTTCGCCGCCCGCCGCACGGCCGCCCACGACGAGCGGGCCGCGGCCGCGGTCCCCGCCAACGCCCAGGTCGACCTGGCCGGCGACCTCGGCGTCGGCCCGGCCGC
>JASLIH010000302.1 GCA_030152105.1 Actinomycetes bacterium | reverse complement strand
AGGTGGGTGACACCGCCCTCCCCTTCGAGGACCCGAGTACGCGCCAGCTCGATCTGCTCAGCAGCGAGGTTGTCGAACAGCCGGCGCCCCTGGCCGAACAGCACCGGGACGACATGGAGCTCGAACTCATCCAGGAGGCCGCCAGCCAGCGCCAGCTGCGCGACTGCGGCGCCGTGGACCAGCACGTTCTTGTCGCCCGCGGCCCGCTTGGCCTCGGTCATCGCCGTCCGGACGTCGTGCACATAGGTGACCAGCGGCCACTGGCTCACGTCGATGCCGGGCTCGCGGCGGCTGAGGACCCAGATCGGGACGCCGTCGTGGTGGTCGCCACCCCAGCCGCCCGCCGGCTCGAAGGTCCCCCGACCGGCAACGACCGCCCCGGTCGCCATGAACTCGTCGACGACCTGGCCGTTGACGCCCGCCAACCGGCCGGAGACGTCCTTGTGGTCGGCGTCGGCAGCCGGCATGAACCACTCGTGCAGGCGGTGCCCGTCGTCGCCGAGGGGGTTGTCCGGCCTCTCATTGGGTCCGGTGATGAATCCGTCGAGGGACATGGACATGTAGAGAACGGTTGCCGACACGGTGCTCCCTTCCTGACCTGTAGTCTTGGTCCAAGATCTTGCAGCCCTCACGCTCGCCTGTGACCTGCGCAACCTGCGACCAGCACAGCGCTCGGCGGCTTGTAGTCCGCGAGAACCTGGAGTAGCACTACGGTCCGAGGCGACCAACTTCGAGCCGGGCGACTGAGCCCATAACTATGCCACTTACGGTTCCGCGTCACCTGCGAAGACGGCGGCTAGCACGGCGGTGCGCCCCCGATTCATGGTAAGGATGGGGTCGCCGGTTCGATTCCGGCGGGGGGCTCCACCCAGGCTCTGACCAGCGGAAACGCTGATCATTTTGTTGGTTCCGGCTTGTTGCAAGGAACTCGTACCAGTCGGGATGCGACCGACCGTCGGAATCTGTCACGACCACGGGATAGCCCTCTGAGCAGCGCCTTTGCGGCTGAGCAGGCCGAGCCGGCACGTATGCGGCAGTAGGCACAGCGGTCGGGGAGCACATCCCTGCCGGCAACCCGCTGCACGGGGCCTCTCAGATGCTGACCGCGGTCGCCTCGGCGGTGGACCGGTCGCCCTGCGCTGATGGGGTGGTCATTGGCCCGAGGGGTCCAGCCACGGGGCGGTGAGGTCGGGGGTGGAGGTCCAGGGGTCGTAGACCCAGCCGCGGACCCGCGAGGACCACTGGAACGCGTTGTTCTGCCAGACCAGCGGGACCAAGGGAGCGTCCTGCATGATGCGCCGGTCGGTCTCGGCCCACAGGGCCGCCCGGCGGGCCGGGTCGGGCTCGCCCTGGGCCCGGTCGATTAGCCCGTTGACGTCAGGGTTCTGGTATTCGCTGAAGTTGCCGCTGGCGCCGGGGGGGAGGCGGCCGTCGTATAGGGCCACGATCGCCTGCCGGGCGTTGTCCCCGAGGTAGTCCGGGCACCAGCCGTTGAGCCCGAGCTGGTGCTCCAGGCGCTTGGCCGGGTTCTGGAGCGACTCCTCCCAGAGTTTGGCGCCGTCGTAGGTCTTGACCTTCAGGTCGATCCCGGCCCGGGCCAGGGAGTCCCGGACCACCTTGTTGGCGGAAGCGAGCCTGCCGTCGCCGACGGTCGCGAACCGCAGGGTCAGCCCATGGGGATAGCCGGCCTCGGCGAGCAGGGCCTTGGCCCTGACCGGGTCACCCCGGCCTCCCGGCGTCGGATACAGGTCGTACGGCTGGTAGCCGAGGGATTCCGGCGCCAGGATGGTGGAAGCCAGGTCGCCGCGGGGGCCGAACCGTCTGGCCAAGGCGTCGCGGTAGGCGGCCTTGTCGATGGCGTAGTTGACCGCCCGGCGGACCTGCACGTCGGCGATCGCCCCGGCCCCCGGGTGGGTCCCGAGGACCAGGAACACCTGGCACCCCGAGGGTTCGACCGACAGGCGACCGGACCGCTCCGGGTCAGCCCGCAGGGTGGAGATCTGGGCGGCGTTGACGTGGCTGGTGAGCGACAGGTCGGCGGTCCCGCGGTCGATCGCCCGCTGGATCGAAGAGAGCTTGACGGCCAGCTTGACCTGGATCCGGTCCACCCAGGCCTTGCGCAGGGGGTCGGTGGCGGGGTCCCAGTGGGGGTTGCGGTCCAGCACGACGGTCTCGTCGGGGACATAGGCGACCAGCTTGTACGGACCGGTACCGACCACATATCCATCGTAGCGCTTGCCGACCCCATACTTGCCGGCGTGCTCCTTCGGCACCGGGGCGAAGTTCGGCCGGGCGAGCATCGACAGGAAATCGTCGGCCGGCTGGTCGAGGGTGATCCGGAGGGTGTGGGGGTCGGGGGCGGCCAGCCCCGAGATGGTGTCGGCCTCCCCGGCCCCGAACGCCGCCGCCCCGGCGATCAGGTTCGCCCACTGCGGCCCAGGCGACTTGGTGTCCTTGACGTAGAACCGCTCGATGGCGGTGATGAAGTCCTTGGCGACGACCTCACGGTTGACCGGTGGGGCATAGCGGACCCCGGGACGCAGGGTGAAGGTATAGGTGCGCCGGTCGGCCGAGACCTGGGCCGGGCCGCTGGCGAGATCCGGGACGGGAACGGCCCGCTGCTCCGGCGGTCCATAGAGGTTGTAGCCGTACAGGCTCCTGGCGTAGGCGCGGCCGATCGCGGCGGCCCACGGGGTGTAGATCACGGCCGTGTCGAGCCCGTCGATGTCGTCCTCGCTCAGCACCCGGAGCGTGCCCCCGCGCACGCCGACTCCGCCGTCGTCTCCGTCCCGCCCGGTGCAGGCGGGCCCGAGGAGCGCGAGCGCCAGCACCAGGCAGGCCGCCCGCAGGCCGCTGGTGGCTCGCATCCGGTTCTCACCCCCCTGTACCTCAGGTCGTAGCATGCGCCGGCCATCTCGACGACGCCAGCAGTTGGCCTCGCGATGCCAGACGGGGTCGCCGGGTGGGATGGCGACCCCGCCTGGCTGAACGGTCCGGCACGTGGTGCCGGCCGCTCAGGTGGTCGGCTCGGGTCGAGGGCGGCGCTGGCGGAGCCACCAGGCGGCGACGCCGAGCGCCAGGACCAGGAGGACGGCGACGGTCACCGGAGCCGCCATGTTGGGTCGGCGTCCGGGCGGCGGCGGGTCGGGTGCGGCCTGCTGCTGGTCGATCCACGGTCCGGGATCCATCTTCGGCTCGGGCTTGAAGAACCGCCTGGGGGTGTCCGGCCCCTGCCGGGAGGGCTCCTCCGCCTGGCCCTGCTCGGCCGCCTGCTGGTCGATCAGGCCCTGGCGCTCCAGGATCCGCTCGTCGGGCTGGGCCGTCGCGGCCGCTGCCTGGCCGGCGCCGAGGACGGCGACCAGCGTGGCCACCGCTCCCCCGATGGCGATGGCTCGGGCCACGGCGCACCGGGTGCGCCGGCGGCGGGTGCGTTGCTTGCTCATGGTGTGCCTCCCTTGTCTGTGCTGTGCGTTCAGCGTGCGCCGTGGAGCGGGCACGCCACGATCCCCGCGGCGGGCAGGTTGCCCCTCGCCTTCGGTGAGGCTTTGCTGGCTATTTGGTAAGGGCTTGTCCCGGTGCGGGCGGTCGGCTACGGTCCCGGTTGGGGGGTTGGTGATGGGTGGCTACCTCGAGGTGTGGACACCGGCGGGCCGGGAGCTCGTGGCCCTGGAGGCCGGGCGGCTGACGCTCGGCACCGACCCGGCCAACGACCTCGCCCTGGCCGACGACCCGACGCTGTCGCGCCTGCACGCGGTGCTGGAGAGGTACGACGCCGGCTGGTGCGTGCGCGACCTCGACTCGCGCAACGGCACCTTCGTCAACGGTCAGCGGATCTGGGGCGAGCGCCCACTGCGGCCGGGCGACGAGCTGCGGGTCGGCGCGACCCGGCTGGTC
>JASLIH010000432.1 GCA_030152105.1 Actinomycetes bacterium | reverse complement strand
ACCGACTTCGGCTGGCCGGTGGTGCCGGACGCGCTGCGTGAGTGGCTGATCCTGCTCCGCGCCCGCTACCGCGCCGCCCTGCCGCCGATCCAGATCACGGAGTCCGGCTGCGCCTACAACATCGGCCCGGACGAGGACGGCGTCGTCGACGACCAGGCCCGCATCGACTACCACGACGTACACCTGCGCGCGGTCGCCGAGGCCTGCCAGCGCGGCGTCGACGTCCGCGGCTACTACACGTGGTCACTGCTGGACAACTTCGAGTGGGCCGAGGGCTACTCCAAGCGGTTCGGCATCGTCTACGTGGACTTCCCGACCCAGCGCCGGCTGCCCAAGGACAGCGCCCTGTGGTACCGGGAGGCGATCGCCCGCGGCGGCCTCGACGGGCGCCCGCCAGGCCCGAGCGGGAACGGGCCAGGATGACCGGTCCGCCGACCCTCGAGCAGGTGGCGGCCCTGGCCGGGGTCTCCCGGGCGACCGTCTCGCGGGTCGTCAACGGCTCGCCAAAGGTCAGCCCGGCCGTGCGGGCACAGGTCGAGCGGGCCGTTGCCAAGCTCGGCTACGTGCCCAACCGGGCCGCCCGCAGCCTGGTCACCCGGCGGGCCGACTCGGTCGCCTTGGTCGTGTCCGAGCCCCACGACCGCTTCTTCTCCGAGCCGTTCTTCGCCGGCATGGTCCGCGGGGTCAGCGCCGCCCTGGCCGGCACCGAGGTCCAGCTGCAGCTGCTGATCGCCCAGGACCTGCCCGACCGGGGGCGGCTGGAGCAGTACGTGGTCGGCGGCCACGTCGACGGCGTGCTGCTCGCCTCCCTGCACGGCGACGACCCGCTGCCCGGCACCCTCG
This sequence comes from Actinomycetes bacterium, assembly GCA_030152105.1. Next base: position 2,066 of record JASLIH010000432.1, on the reverse strand, counting down.
AGCGGGCCGGCGTGCCCGCCGTCCTGGTCGGCCGGCCGGTCGGGGGGGTCCGAGGACCTGCCGGAGCGGTCCGCCGGTCGATCGGGGGAGCGGCCTCGGCCAGCTGGGTCGACGCCGACAACCGCGGCGGCGCCGCCAAGGCCGTCGACCACCTGGCCCGCCAGGGCCGACGGCGGATCGCCACCATCACCGGCCCCCTCGACATGGGCGTCGGCCTCGACCGCCTGGAGGGCTACCGGGACGGGCTGGCCGCGGCCGGGCTGGCCGGGGCCGGCGACCTGGTCGAGACAGGCGACTTCACCGAGGAGGGCGGGGCCGCGGCCATGGCCCGGCTGCTGGAGCGGCCGGGAAGCCCGGTCGACGCCGTCTTCGCCGCCTCCGACCTGATGGCCGCCGGGGCCCTGCGGGCCCTGCGGACGGCCGCCCGTAGGGTCCCCGAGGACGTGGGCGTTGTCGGGTTCGAGGACTCGGCCGTGGCCCGCTACGCCCAGCCGCCCCTGACCACCGTCCGCCAGCCGATCGAGGAGATGGGCCGCCAGGCCACCCGCCTGCTGCTGGCCCGGCTCGCCGGCGAGGCGAGCGGCATGCACCTCATCCTGGACACCGAGCTGGTCGTCCGCGCCTCGGCCTGAGCCGGCCGCCAGGGTTGCTGAGCCGAACGGCGCGCAGTGCCCGATGGGAGCCCGGTCCGGCTCTACAATGACCGGGCTCCCCGGGCCGGCTCGGCCGGGAGCGTGATGCAACCCCCGAAGGAGCGAGCCGTGCTCGAAGACGCTGTCGTCCGCAAGGTGCTGGGCGCCGCCCTGGCCACCGGCGGGGAGTGGGCTGAGGTGTACGCCGAGGACCGCCTGTCCCACAACATCCGGCTCGAGGACCGGCGGGTGGAGGAGCTGGTCACCGGCCGGGACCGCGGCGCCGGGGTCCGGGTGGTGAAGGGCACGGCCTCGGCCTACGCCTACACCAACCGGCTCGACCTCGACGCCCTGCTGGAGGCGGCCCGGGTGGCCGCCGCCGCTCTCCGCGAGCCCCCGGCGGCCGAGGTCCGCGACCTGCGACGTCGCCAGCCCGAGGTCCGCCACCCGGTGGCCGTCGACCCGGCCGGCGTCGAGCGGACCACCCTGGCCGAGCTGGTCCGGCGGGCCGACGACGCCGCCCGCGGCTACGACCCGGCCGTCGCCCAGGTCACGGCCGGCTACGGCGACGTCCGCCAGCAGGTCCTGATCGCCAACTCCGAGGGGTTCTCGACCCTCGAGGACCGGGTCCGGACCCGCTTCGTCGTCCAGGTGGTGGCGGCCCGTGACGGCGTCGTCCAGACCGGCTTCGACGGCCCCGGCCGCTCCATGGGCTTCGAGCTGCTGGACGAGTTCCCGCCCGAGGAGGTGGCCCGGCGGGCGGCCGAGCGGGCCGTGGCCATGCTGGCCAGCAGGCCGGCCCCGGCCGGGCAGATGCCGGTGGTGATCGCGTCGGGCAACGGCGGGGTGCTGTTCCACGAGTCGTCCGGCCACGGCATGGAGGCCGACCTGATCGCCAAGGAGGCCTCGGTCTACACCGGCAAGCAGGGCGCACGCATCGGGGACGAGCGCTTCAACGGGGTCGACGACGCCACCGTCGAGGGCGCCTGGGGCTCGTTCGCCTTCGACGACGAGGGCACCCCGGCCCAGCGGACCGTCCTGTTCGACGGCGGGGTCTGCACCGACTACCTGACCGACCTGATCCGGGCCAGGCAGCTCGGCCTGCCGGCGTCCGGCAACGGCCGCCGCCAGTCCTATGCCGACGTGCCGATCCCGCGCATGACCAACACCTACGTGCTGGCCGGCGACGACGACCCCTCCGAGATCATCCGCCAGACCCCGCGCGGGCTGTACGCCAAGTCGCTCGGGGGCGGGCAGGTCAACCCGGTCACCGGCGAGTTCGTGTTCGGGGTCGTCGAGGGCTACCTGATCGAGAACGGCGAGGTGACCACCCCGGTGCGCGGGGCCAACCTGGTCGGCGACGGGCCCAGCGTGGTCGCGGCCGTCGACGCCCTCGGCGACGACTTCACCGTCAAGGAGGGCATCTGCGGCAAG
>JASLIH010000409.1 GCA_030152105.1 Actinomycetes bacterium | reverse complement strand
CTGTCCGAACTCTTTGAGCTTGCGACGGTTCTCTGGCTTGCTGGCCTGTTCTTTGACCTCTTCGGTGAGCTGCTTTCCCTGGGGGCTCTGGGCGAAGTCCTTGGCCCGCTTGAACAGTGATGCCACCGGTCGATCCCTTCGTGAAGGCCGCGGCCCCGGCCGCGGGAGAGGCGCCGATCCTCGCCGCCACCCCTGGGTATCTCATACCTTGGATCCCGTCGCCATCCCCGAACAAGCTGCGATGCCCCACCGCCCCTGATGGGGCAGGATCATCTGGCCTGCTTGCCGGCGGTTCGGGTCCAGTCGACCCGGGCTTCGCGGAACGTGGTGATGGCGTCGCCGATGGTGGCAAGGAAGCGCGAGGGTCGATGGTTCGGGTCAGCTCGTACCGATCGGTCTTGGCGCTGACCGGGTCCTTCAGCTCCGCGAAGACCAGGCTGATCCCACGGGCTTGAGGTGCTCGTCAAGGTCCTCCAGCATGTCGGCGGCTGTGGTGTCGACATCGGTGGTCGGCCGCTGTTGACGAGTTGTCTGGGCGTGGCGCTGAAGGCGCTCGCGGTCCCAGCCGAGCGACGCCGGCTCAGCGGATGTGAGGGAGTGGCCGAGCAGTGATGCTGACCTGCGCTTGTGTGGTGGTGGAGCTGAGGGGATTTGAACCCCTGACCCCTTGCATGCCATCTACGGGCGGCCGACTCTATGACGGCCGATACGGCTATTGAGCTGCGGTTCCGATTGTCCGCTAGTGACCGTGGTCGACCGTGAGTGACCGCTGGCTCTCGGCCCCAAGACGGCCCCGGCGTCGGGCTGCTACTGCCCGGGCTTCATGCTTGGCGTTCCAACCCATCATGGGCACCTGATCACGTCTTCAATTCGCTCGGGAGCGAGACTGCAGTCGGCGCTTACCTGCCCGCTGAATGCGTCGACCATTGGTCCGGTTTTCCTGGTAGCTGGAATGGCGGTTGGCAGCTACCAGTAGCGACACCGGGCGACCTAAGCCCAATCCTGGGCGCAGGGACAGCGCGCCGTAGGTTCGCTGGCCCAAGGGCGTCCGGGCCGCAAGCACCGCGGCGGGATCCGCAGCGCCGTGCCGAGGACGGGAGACCAAAGATGAGTACAGGGACCGGCTTCGCGACGATCACGTCGATGCATTCCGCGCGGGCCTTCGGCGCGGCGGTCGAACTGTCGGGCGGGGCGGCCGTACTGGTCGCCGGCGGCGATGTCACCGACGGCCCGACCAGCGCCGAGCTCTACGACGACCACACCGGCACCTGGACCACCAGCGAGATGACCACTGCGCGGACCTGGAACACCGCGACACCGCTGAGCACCGGACAGGTGCTGGTCGTCGGCGGTGACACCGAGAGCGACCCCGCTACCGCCGAGATCTACACCCGCGCCTCCAACTCCTGGATCAAGGTCTTCGCCGACCTGCACTCGCCCCGGCGCGGGCACACGGCGACCCAGCTAACCGATGGCCGGGTCCTGGTCACCGGCGGCATGCCCGCCACCGCAGGCCCCGCGCTGAACACCGTGGAGATCTTCGACCCCGCCGAGGACCCGGTGAACGGCAGCTGGACCGTGCTCGCCCCGATGAATGACGCACGCGCCTTCCACACCGCAACCCTGCTGCCCGACGGCATGGTCCTCGTCGTCGGCGGGCTGCCCGACACCTCTAACTCGCCCGTCGCCCTGTCGAGCGCCGAACTGTTCGACCTGGCGACCGGGACCTGGACGCGCACCACTCCGATGAACGACACCCACGCCGGGCACACGGCCACCCTGCTCAGCTTCGGCCCGGTCCAGCAACTCGGCGGCTACGTCGTCCTCATCGCCGGCGGGATGGGGAGTCTCGGCTTCATCAGCTCATCTGCCGAGCTGTACAAGCCGCCCCCGCCCATCACGAAATCGGGCCCTACGGCCGGGACCGCGCCCGAAACGGCGTCGGTGGCCGCGCTCGCGACGGGCAGCTGGGTATTCACCGGCCAGATGAACGTCCCGCGGATGTTTCACACGGCGACCGCCCTTCCGTCGGTGGGGTTGCACAGCGACCCGCAGGTGCTGGTCGCTGGAGGCCCCGACCCGGGCAACGAGGTCACCACCGGACAGACCACGGAGGTCTTCGACCTGGCCACTGGCAGCTGGACGCCGACCGGGAGTATGCACTCGGACCGAACCGGTCACCTCGCGGTCGCACTCGAGGGCGGCCGGGTGTTCCTGGCCGGCGGTCTGGGCGGGGCGTTCGGCGGTCCCACGGATCCGGTCAGCTCGGCCGAGGTCGGCACGACCTGCAGCTCCGCAGCCAAGCTCATCGTCTCGCCGTCGCAGACCATCGATTTCGGCCAGGTGCACGCCGGGATGCAGTTCAACAACGCACTCTCGTTGCCGACGATCCAGAACACCGGCAACGCTCTGTTGACGCTCCGGGCCACCATCTCCGGCCCGGACGCGGCACTGTTCGGGAACAACGGCGCCCCCATCGACCTTGCGCTGGGCGGAACCGGATCATGCCTGTCCGGGCAGGCCGGCGACGGCGCGGCTAGGCCGGTGTTTCTGCAGTTCGCCGCCTGGTCCCCGGTGGCCAGGACCTGCACTGCAACCCTCACCCTCGGCGGCTCAAACGCAGCCAACACCTCCCCGGGACAGACCTGGGTGTTCCCGATGACCGCCCAGATTGTCCTGGAGCCCTCCGACGTGGCGATCAACGTCACCGCTCCCTCGTTCCCCCAAGTCGTCGTCGTCGGGGACATCGAGACCGGTCAACTGGTCATCAGGCTGGCATCCCAGGTGTCCGAAGCGGTGTCCGCCGTCGTCAGGGTCCCGCCGCCGCCAGCGAACTCCGCGTTCCACTGGGACGCGGGCGACCACATTGTTGGCATCGCCTCGACGACCGTATCGGTCCCGGTCGACTTCCGGCCGCTGGGCCCCGGCACGGTCACGCAGACCATGCAGCTGATCAGCAACGCGCAGGGCAGCCCGCACTTGGTGACCATGCACGCCACAGCCAAGAAGGGCATCGTTCACTAATCGTCGTTCCGGCGTGGACCGCCTGGGCCTCGCGGGCCGCGCGGGCCTCCAGTCAGAGGCGACCCGCGAGTAGGCAGAACTCGTTCCCCTCCGGGTCGGCCTGGTTGTGCAGGAGTTGCTGCTGCGGCATCGGGCCCGCACGGCGCTGGTCGTCTGCCCGGCGCCGTGGTGCGTGAAGTGGCGCGATGAGATGGCCGAGAAGTTCGGCCTGGAGTTCCGCATCGTGGACGCCGAGTGCCTGCACCAGCTCCGCCGTTCCCGCGGAACCTACGTCAACCCTTGGACCCACTTCCCGCGCCTGATTACCTCGATCGATTGGCTGAAGCGGGACCGGCCGCTGCGGCTGCTGGGCGACGTCCTGCCGGCCGGCCCAGCCACGCTGCCGCGCACCTCGACCTGCTGATCGTGGACGAGGTCCATGGCTGCGCCCCATCGGGGCGGGGCCGGTACGCCAACGACTCGCTGCCCACGGCGGCCATCCGCCGGATCGCCCCGCACCTCGAGCACCGGCTGTTCCTGTCAGTCACCCGTGTGGGCGCTGCCGTCCTTTCGGTAGGTCGTCAACACCGCAGGAGAGGGTGCCTCCAGCAGTGAGCGAACTCGTCCGGTCCACTCTCCAGTCACCTCGTGGAGCGTACTCGATGGAGGTGCCGGCGGTGACCGTGGCTGATCTTCGCTGGCATGCTTCGCCTCGGCACCGTCGCATTGCCTCATCGACCTGGCTACGGTTCTGGCTCCTCGTCGCCCTGGTGGCTCAGCTGAGTGGTCATCAGTAGGTCCGCTGTCGCTCCAACTGGAGCGGGTCAGGTCCGGCGTTGGCGCAGGCGCAGGGCGGTCCAGCTGGCATCGGCGGTCCAGCCCCCGTCCACCGGCAGGGCGACTCCGTTGATGAACCCGCTGCGCGCCGGGTCGGCCAGGAACGCCACCGCCGCGGCAACATCATCAGGCGTGGCGAACCGGCCCATGGGCACCTGTCCGACGATGTCGTCGTCGCTGTAGGCGCCGCTCGCCTGGGCGGTGGTGTCCATCTCGGTCTTGACCCAGCCAGGGCAGACCGCATTGACCCGCACGCCCCGACCGCCCCACTCGGCCGCCAGCGTGCGGGTCAGTCCTACCAGGCCGTGCTTGCTGGCGTTGTAGGCGGCACGATCGGCGATCCCTCGCAGCCCGGCGATTGAGGCGACGTTGACGATCGACCCGCTGCCGGCGCCCAGCATCATCGCTCCGAACTGCTGGCAAAGCAGGAACGGTCCGGTCAGGTTCACCTCCAGCACCCGCCGCCACTGCGCCGGCGTGGTCTCCTCAGCGGGCGCCAGCAGCGCGATGCCGGCGTTGTTGACCAGCACGCTCGCGCCGCCGAACTGTCGGCCTACCTGCTCGGCCAGGGCGGCGACGTCGGCCTGGGAGGTGACGTCACCGACGGCCGTCAGCGCCTCGGCGCCGCGGCCACGCACCGCCTCGAGCGTCTCGGCCGGCTCCCGCAGGTCGGTCAGGGCCAGCGCGTAGCCCTCGCCGGCCAGCGTCTCGGCCACCTTGCGGCCGATCCCCTGCGCGGCCCCGGTGACCACGGCCACCGGCACAGCGGTCGTCTCCATTGGTGCTCCTCTCTCCTCTGGTCACAAGGAGTGATCTGCTGACAAGCGGCGCTGAGCGGGGGACCTCTAGATACGCTGTGGCTGGTGGGCGCGACAGGGTTTGAACCTGTGACCTCTCCCGGGTCAGCAAAACCCCGGGAACCGATGTGCTAACCGCCGTTCTCGCAGCTCGGGTCTGACCGTCGTTGCGGAAGGGAAACGCTCTCTTGACGTTCAGTAGAACGCTCTCCTGGTACGTCTTGGGCACACCGACGCACGCGCTAACCTAACGCTTCCCCCATGGGTCGGGTTCTTCGGCGTCCCAGAAGGCGAGCTCGTGGCGGAGGCTGGTCAGGAAGGCACGCTCGCAGGCGGCCAGGCGGGCCGCTGGCAGGCCGCCGGTCGCCCGGTCCAGCAGGGCCGCGCACCAGGCGGCCAGGTCGGCGAAGCCGGGGTCGGCGTAGGTCTCGATCCAGCGTCGGTAGCGGGACTCGGTCGGTAGGCCGGTCGCGGCCAGGGCCCGGCCCAGCTCGGAATAACCCCACATGCACGGCAGCAGCGCGGCCAGCACCTCGGCGAACTCGGCGGTCGCGGCGGTGCGGAGCAGAAAGTCGGTGTAGGCGGCGCATTGGGGCGATTTCTCGGCTCGGTCCAGGTCCGCCTGGGCAAGGCCGAATTCGGCGGCGTAGGCGCGGTGCAGCGACAGCTCCTCGTGGAAGGTGGAGTGGGCCAGGTCGACCAGGCGGCCCAGGGTGTCGGTGTCGGGTGCCCGGGCGGCGGCCAGGGCGAACAGCCGCACGTAGTCGAGCAGGAACAGGTAGTCCTGCACCAGCCAGGAGCGAAATCGCGGCTGGTCCAGGTCGCCGTTGGCGATCCCGCGCACGGTGGGATGGGCGAGCTGGCGCTCCAGGTTCGGCCGCCCGAGCGCGAACAGGCGCTGGCTCAGCCCGGCCATGCCTGGCCGCTCCAGCACATCTCCCAGAAGGCCAGCTCGAACCGGGCGGCGCCGGTGAAGAGCACACCGAGACGCTCGGCCAGGGCGGGCGACGGCGCCCCGGCGAGCTCGTCAAGGTCGCGGCCGAGGGCACCGACGAAGGCTCGGAACGCCTCGCCGCTCCAGTTCTGGATCCAGGCGTGGTAGGCGGAGTCGGCCGGGCTGAGCGTGGCCACGGCGGTCCAGGTGTCCAGGTAGGCGCGCTCGGCCGCGTACAGGGCGGCAAGCCCCTCCAGGACGCCGTCGTAGGCGGCGCAGAGAAGGTAGGAGGTATAGCCGAGACCGACCGGCCAGGGCTCGGCGTCGGGCGCAAAACCCTGGTCGGTGGCGGTCTGGGTGAAGGCGTCCGCCTCGAGGACCAGGCTGCGGTCGAGGTCGGCGAGCAGGCTGTCGAGCCGCGACGGCAGGCCGTGGGCGCGGAGTGCGGCCACCACCCGCCGCTCCTGCACCACGAAGACCCGGTCCTGTTGGACCCACGCCTGCAGCGCCGCCGCCGGCAGGGTGCCATGAGCCAGGCCGAGCACGAAGGGGTGCCCGGCCATGGCCGCCCAGACGGCCCGGTTGGCCTCGACGAGGCGGTCGGTGAACGCCACCATTCGCTGATCCTACCGACCCCCACAGCCAGGAAGCGGGCGCTCGGTGAAGCGGATGCGGGCGGAGCTTCGGGTGGGCCGCAGGTGGCTGGTCCCTAAGATGGCTCGGCTGCGACCCTGACCGTCGTGTCTGACCGCACCGATACTCGGGCGAGCGTCCGGGTCGCAACGGTGGTGCGGGAAGGTCTGGCTCTCGGCGTTCCTCGCCCTGTTCGCGGGTTCGAATCCCTGGCAGGAGGCCAACCAAACTTGGGAATCGCTGCGCGGCTGACGGCCAAGGTTGGGCTGGTGAGCCCGTGGCAGCTAGCGCGGCGTCGTTCCTGTACTACCTGGTGAGCGAACGCGTTCGGTGTACCAGCGCGACCAGCCAGATCGCCTGACAGCGCCAGGTCAGGGCAAGCGACGAGGAGGCTGGGGGGTGGGTTCGCTCGATGGCTGGGCCCGACCGGTCGCGGAGCCGGACCCGAGCTGGCCATGCCGGTCGCAAACCTGCCCGCGACCCGGGCTGCAACCCCCTGCAACCCTATGCGCCGCGCGAGCCCGCCTGTATACAGGACATCTCACCGATTGAGGCGGATAGCGGTGCGCACCGGCGCACGACGCCGGGCCGGGAGATGGTATGGACGCCTACCGGACCAACGGTCAGCCTACGCAGAGCGGCCGGCCCGCTTCCGGCGGCCGGTCCGAGCCGGGCTGGCCGGGGGCCGCCGACGCGACGATTGGGATCATCGCCAACCCGATGTCGGGCCGCGACATCCGCCGGCTCGTGGCGCGCGCGTCGGTCTTCCCCAACGCCGAGAAGACCAACATGGTCCTGCGGCTGGTCGCTGCGGCGGGCGTCCTCGGGGTCGGCCGGGTGCTGGTCTCGACCGACAGCTTCGGGATCTCGGCCGGGGTGCTGCGCGCCTGGCAGCGCCGCGACGCCGAGCGCGACCGGGTCTGGCCCGAGCTCGAGTTCGTCGCCCTCGACGTCCTCACCGGCACGGCAGACGACACCCGCGAGACGGCCCTTCGCATGCGGTCCGCCGGCGCGAACGTGATCGTGCTGCTGGGCGGGGACGGGACCATCAGGGCGGCCGCCCCGGTGCTTGGCGACACGCCGATCGTGCCGCTCAGCACGGGCACCAACAACGCCTTCCCGCAGATGTGGGAGGCGACCGTGGCCGGCTCGGCGGCCGCCCTGGTCGCGGTCGGGGCGGTCGGGCTGGCCGAGGCCACCAACCGGGCCAAGGTGCTCGAGGTCGAGTCTGGCAGCCGCCGCGAGCTGGCCCTGGTCGACGTCTGCATCTCCACCATCGCCCACGTCGGGGCCAGGGCGCTGTGGCACGTGGATTCGCTTCGGGAGCTGTACTGCGCCTTCGCCGAGCCACACGCGATCGGGCTGTCCAGTGTGGCCGCGATGCTGCATCCGACGCCGAGGAGCCACCCTGGCGGGGTGGCCGTCCGGCTGGCCGGTGACGGCCCGGCCCGGTGCTGGGTGACGGCGCCGATCGCCCCTGGGGTCCTGGCCCGGGTCGGCATCCTCGAGGTCGCCCCTCTCGCCATCGGCGAACGTCGACTGAGCACGGTGCCGACGGGCACGGTCGCCGTCGACGGCGAGCGGGAGATCGAGTTCAGCCCGGACCGGCCGGTCTCGGTGACGCTGTCCGGGTCCGGGCCGCTGGTCGTCGACATCCCGAAGGTCATGCGGGCCGCCGCCGACCGGGATCTACTTATCTCGGGTCAGGCCCCGGCCGAGGCCGCGTCTGGCGAGCAGCCCAGGCAGCGCCAGGTCGACACCCCGGCCTCGACCTACCACCCCGACGACGCACCCACCAGGAGGTAGGTGCCCATGAGCAGCATTGACAGGAAGGAGGCCGGCGTCTCCGACCGCGACGCCGACTTCGGGCTCGTCGAGCGGGTCGCGAGCGAGCTCGACAGCGTCGACGTCTTCATCAACAACGCCGGGATCGCCCAGGTCAAGCTCCTGCTCGAGACCACTCCG
>JASLIH010000377.1 GCA_030152105.1 Actinomycetes bacterium | reverse complement strand
CGATCGAACAGCCAGTTTCATACCGCCGCCTTCCGCATGGGTCGCCCGCGTGGTCGCATGGCAGGCCGGTCATGGTTGGACTAGCGCTCCTCATCGACGGGCTGGAAGTAGTGGTCCAGGGTCCAGTCGGTCAGCCGCAGTCCCATGTCCCTGGAGGCGGTGTCGGCGAAGCGGAAGTGGACCCCCAGCCACATCCGGCCGTCGACCACGTCCTGTCGTAGCGCCCTGCCGGTCTCGTAGTGGCGGACGTCGGGAACCGCCGTGGAGGTGACCGTGAGCTGCAGCTGGTCGGTTCGGAACACCCTCTCCAGTCCGCGGGTCACCGCCGCCGCGAACCCGTTGTAGCCGCTCGGGTATTCCGGGTAGGCGGGGTCGGGGCGGAGCGGGACCCAGCTGGGGTCGGGGTCGGTGGCCGGGTTGTTGTCGGTGTCGGCCAGGGTGATCGCGGTGTCCGGCCGCCAGGTGCCGTCGACGTACTTGGCGTACCACACCGAGATGACCGTGTCGGCGGCGCTCATGTCGGCGGCGGCGAACATCCGGGCGGCGTCCACGATATCCAGGTGCCGGACCGTCACCTGATCGCGCAGCATCGCCTGGAACTGGACGTTGGCGAGCCCGGAGTAGAAAAGCGCGGTGCTGGTCTGCGCGGCGGTCCGCTCGGTCGAGGTGGCCGAGCCGAGGGCCTTGACCTCGTTGAAGTCGCGGGTGTACCGGGCCGAGGTCAGCCTGGGCGGCGGCGGGGGGGCGAACTGGGTGGCGCTGCGGACCAGCAGCGGGGTCACAAAGCCCATCCAGGGCGTGACCATCGGCGCGAACGCCGGCGGGGTGGGCCGCCAGACCCCAGGGGCGGGTGGTTGGGTGAACAGGATGGGGGCGTTGCGGCCGTCGTTGGCGCGAAGCCTGATCAGGTTGTCGGCGGCGCGGGTCCCGAAGGCGATCCCGTGGGTCTTGGCCTTGCCGTCGGGGAGGGTGGCCAGCGAGGCCGCGTAGGCGGCGTCCAGGGTGGTCTGGGCGTAAGGCGAGTAGGTGACCAGGACCTGGTGGGCGGCGGCGGCCGCCGCTGCCTGGGCGGAGGCGCCGCGGGGGGCGTGGGCGTGGAACTGGTAGGGGTCGTAGCGGCCCTCGACGCCGACCACGGCGTCATAGACCGCGGCATGGACGAAGGCCATGTACAGGAGGCCTTCGGTCGGTGCCTTGGTGGGGTCGCCCGCCAGGGTGGTCACGGCGAGGGCGTTCCAGTCGGTGATCATGGTCGGGTCGTCGGCGGCTGTCGTCGTCGGTGTGGCCGCGGTGGCCATGCCGCCGGCCACGGCGGCGAGCAGGGCAGCGGCCGCGAGGGCGGCAAGCCAGCCACGGACCGGCGCGTGCCGGCGCCGGGGCGACAACGCCACGACCTTGACATGGATGAGCGCAGCTCTGGCCTTCATCTGAATCGACCTCCAGTGGGTCCAGGTCGGCAGACCGCCGTACGCCTTCTCGCCACCTCGGTGGGGAGGCACCGAACGCTCCATTGCTTGCTCCCGCGCCGAGGCCAGCCGGCGAACGGCTCATACTCGACTGCGCGCGTGACCCCAACGTGACGCCAGCGTGACCGCGGGGGATGGGGGTGATCGCCCGCTCGGGCAGCTGCGGACGGCCATCGTCGACCGCAAGACGCGGCGGGGCGATTCGGAGCGTTATGGGCTGTGCAGGCTGTCGATCAGGTGACGCAGCCGGGGGGTGGGCTCAAGGCCGAGGTCGACATGAAGCAGCGCCTGGTAGCGGGCGAACTCGCGGACCGCCTCCGACTGGTTGCCCTCGGCCAGGTGCACCTGGATGAGACTGGCTCGGGCGCTCTCCCTGAGTGGGTCGGCCCGTACCGCCGCACCGGCGGCGCCGGCGGCTTCACCGCAGCGGCCAGCGGCGGCCAGGCGGCCGGCCAGCGCTTCCAGGGCATGCAGTCGCAACTGGCGCCAGTCCTCTGCCTCGAGCAGCACCCAGTCGTCGTCCCAGTCGGGCAACAGCTCTGTCGACAGGATCCCGACGGCGGCCGGGTTGAGGTCGGACTGCTCCGGCGGCACCGCCGGATCCAGTAGCCGGCCCGCCAGCGCGCGGGCGTGACGGAGGTCCACTCGGACCTCGTCGGCCAAGCCGAGCTCGAGCTTGCTCGTCGCCAGGGCCTGGCGGGCCGTGCGCTGCAGCCGGGCAAGGGCCTGGCGCAGGTTGCAGCAGGCGTGGTCCTCGGAGGCGTCAGGCCAGAGCGAGCCGGCAATCGCGGTCCGTCTGACCATGCCGCCGTGAAGGGCCAGGAACGCCACCAGGCGTTGTGAGGCCCTCGGAACCCTGAGCAGAATATGTCCACAGAACAGGCCAAACCCACCGAGCAGCACCACCATGAAGTCACCATCGGCCCCCGGCAGGGACTCGAACATCGTCATGACCCCCCTCCCACTGGCAGAGGTCGATGACCGCTGCCATGGGCATGTCTGGCACGATGGCGCTGCGGTGCCTCCGAGCTGGGGCGGCCACGCCCCCCATGCCGCCTCAGCTCGGACGGCAGACCAAGCGTAGATTGTTACAACTAGAGTTACAAGATCATCTCCAACAAGATCGCCGCAGGTACGAAGCACGGCGGGATGGACCCCGATGCGCGAAGCCGACAGATCAGGCAGCCTGACCATCGACGACGTGGCCAGGCTCGCCGCCGTCAGCGTCAGCTCCGCGCGCAACTACTTCTCCCGCCCCGAGGTCCTCAGCGCTCCCACCTACGCGCGGATCAAGGCCGCGGTCGCCCAGACCGGCTACACCCCACGCGGCAGCCCGGCCGGGCTCAGCCGCCGCCAACTCGGCCGGATCGGCTTTGAGGTGCCACGCAGCGCGGACCCCGCCGCCAACCCCATCTACAACCAGGAGCTCCTCAGCCTGCTGTGGTCGGCAGCCGCCGCCGGCTACCGGCTGCAACCGTTCGTCACCGACAAGGAGCCCGGCCCCCGCACGCTGCACTACCAGCAACTCTGGGAACAGCGCGAGGTCGGCGGCTTCATCCTGAGCGACCCCGCCTACGACGACGAACGAGTCGCCTACCTCCAGGACGCCCGGGTGCCCTTCGTGGTGTTCGGGCGGCTGCGGGAGGAGAGCGGCTACTGCTGGGTCGACACCGACAACGCCGCCGGCTCGACGCTGGCGGTCGCCCACCTTGCCGCCCAGGGCCACCAGCGCATCGCCTACCTGGGCTGGCCATCGGCGGACGCGGTCGCCGACCGGCGCTTGGCCGGCTACCGAATGGGCCTAGCCGCCGCCGGCAACCTGGCCGACTGCGTCGCGGTGCAAAGCTACGGCCAGCCCGCCGTCGAGGAGGCCCGCGACCTGCTGCGCCGCTCGCCCCGGCCTACGGCGGTCATCGCCGCCTGTGACGAGTTCGCCTACGACACCATCCGCGCCGCGGCCTCACTCGGGCTGGCCGTGGGCGGCGGACCGGGTCAGGTCGCGGTGGTCGGCTGCGACGACTCCGCCATGGCGGCACGGACGATACCGACCCTGAGCAGCCTACGCCAACCCATCGGGCGGCTGGCTGACCGGGCGATCGACCTGTTGGTCGCCAGGATTGCCAACCCCCGCTTGGAGGCCCACGTCCTGGAACGCCCCCAGCTCGTCATCCGCGACAGCTCCCGCGCCACCTGACCTGGACGTTCACCCACATCCGGACGAAGCTGCCATGAGCTTTGGCGGTGCCCCACCTACGCTGCCACCTCCGCCCCTCCTTCGGCCGCCGCCAGCTCCGCCAAATCACCCCCTCAATCGTCCAGCGCTGGCAACACGAGCTCGAGAGCAAGCTGAGCCACAGCGGGGTGATGGCCTGCCGCTCGATCCTGCTGCGCATCCTGGAAGCGGCCCGCAAAGAACGCCTCATCGCCACCAATCCGGTTCGCGAGGTGGAGGCCCCTTAGCCGCGCCTCGATCCTGAGCAGGTCTTCGGCCATCAGCGCCGACGGACCCTTACCCCCGAGGAGTTCGGCCACCTCCTCGCTGCCTGTCGGCCCTTTTACCGCGACCACTTCCTTATCCAGGTCGGCACCGGGCTACGGAGCGGCGAGCTGCTGGGGCTGCGCCGCCGCCGGGTCTTCCCCGAGCTCGGCCGGATCGAGGTCATCGAAGTGCGCTATTGAGGCTGGCCGGTTCGGCCGCGGCTTCAAGGCCGAACCCAAGAGCCTAGCCAGCGTCCGAGTCGTGCCCATGTGCGACCGAGTCCGAGAAGCGATTGCTCGCCAGCTGGCTGGCGGCGCCCGCCCCGAGGACCTGGTCCTCCCTGGGCCCGGTGGCAGCAACGGCATCTCGCGCGGCGCCCGGGCGCCGCTGTCTACCAACAACCTTCGCCGGGTCTCAAGGCCGCGGTCGAGGCGGCGGGGGCCGACCTCGCCCACCTGGACCTGCGCGGCCCTCATGACCTGCGGCACACCTTCGCGACCTGGCTGGAGGACGCGGCCATCCCCTCCCGTGTGATTGACGAGTTGATGGGCCACACCAGCGGCCGCCGCGACCGCGGCGCCGGCGGCAGTCCCATGGGCCGGGTCTACCGGGAGTCAACCCTGGCGATGGTGGCCCGGGTGACCGCCGCGCTGGACGAGCGCCTCGGCCGCGCACTGGCGGTTGCTGCGTATCTGCTGCGCGAGGGCCGGGATCGCGGGCGGTCGAGGGCGGAGAGGGCCGTTGACCTGGGGTGGAGCTGAGGGGATTTGAACCCCTGACCAGTGAAGATTGGACGGGTCCTGATCATGGGGCTGGTCTTGCTGGCGGGTCTGACCCGGACC
>JASLIH010000360.1 GCA_030152105.1 Actinomycetes bacterium | reverse complement strand
CCGGACTGCGGCGCCGCCGTCCGCTTCGTCTCCTTCCCCGAGCGCCCCTTCCCCCTGCCCACCCTGGCTGGCCCGGCAGTGCTGCGGCAATCGCGCAGCGACGTCCTGGTGCTGGACAGCATCGCCGCCGCCTTCCTCGGGCCGTGGCTGCCCCTGCACCGCGCGGCGCCGCTGGTGGGCAGCCTGCACCAGCCGCCGGGCGGGGTCGACCACGGGCCGCTGCGGCAGGGGATCCAGGGCCCGATGGACCGGCTGGCCTACCGCCGCGCCCGCCTGCTCGTGGTGGCCAGCCAGGCCCTCGGTGACGAGCTGGCCGGCCAGGGGTTCCCGCCCGAGCGGATCCGGGTGGTGCCTCCGGGCCACGACCTGCCCGCCGCTCCGGCCGGCCCGCCGCCCGACCTGCGCCAGGGTCGCCGGGCGAGCCTGCTGTGCGTGGCCAACTGGGTAAGGCACAAGGGCCTCCTCGACCTCCTCGAGGCCGTGGCCCGGCTCCCGGCCGGGCTGGCCACCCTGCACCTGGCCGGGGACGACCGCGCCGACCCCCGCCACGGCGCCCGCGTGCGAGCCAGGCTGTCCCGGCCGGATCTGGCCGGGCGGGTGGTCTTCCACGGTCCCCTGCCCGCGGAGCGGGTGGCCGCCCTGTACCGGGCGGCCGACGTCTTCGTGCTCCCCAGCCTGCGGGAGACCTATGGGACCGTCTGGGGGGAAGCCATGGCCGCGGGGCTGCCGGTGGTCGGCTGGCGGGCCGCCAACCTACCCCACCTGGCCGAGCATGGCCGGGAGGGGCTCATGGCCAGCCCGGGCGACGTGGCCGGCCTGAGCGCCGCCCTGGCGCGCCTCGCCGGGGACGAGGACCTGCGGAAGAGGATGGCGGTGGCCGCCGGCCGGCGGGCCGCCACCCGGCCGACCTGGGCGCAGTCGGCGGCGCTGTTCTTCGCCGCGCTGCGCGAGGCCGCTCCGGCCGGTCAGGCCACCGGTCCGGCGTAGCCGCCGAAGTCCGAGCCCGTCTCCCACACCCGGACCGCGAGGGTGTCGCCGCCCGCCCGCTGCAGCGCCGGGACCAGGGTCTGGTGGGCCCAGCGGGCCAGCACCTCGACGGTGACCGCCTCGGCCGTGGGCGGGCGGATCTCCTCCAGGTCCCTGCCGTCGATCCGGGACACGATCGCCTGCAAGGCCGCCCGGAGCGCGTCCAGGTCACAGACCATCCCGCGCTCGTCCAGCTCGCGCCGCCCGACGACGACGTCGATCCGGTAGTCGTGGGGGTGGAGCTCCCCCTCGGGCCCTTCGACCGGCATCTGATGCAGCGCCCGGACCGTGACGCTTGACCCCACCTCATATCCAGCCTGCATGGGCTCCTCCCGGGTCGCTCGGCGTCCTCACGGATACCGGAGGGCGGCATGGATCAGACCGTCGTCCTTGCGGTCGGCGCAAGCGTAGGCCTCGGCGGCCTGCTCGAACGAGAACGCATGGGTGGCCAGCACCGGCAGCGGCAGCTCGCGGGCCAGCCTCCACGCCAGCTCGGCCCGGCGGCGGCGGTCCCACCGGGAGCTGAGGGCGGCCGGGAGGGTGGAGACCTGGGTGCTGCGCAGGGACAGCCGCCGACGGTGGAAGGCGGCTCCCAGGGGCAGCGCGACCGGCTTGGTGCCGTACCAGGAGCAGACCAGGGCGGTGCCCTCATGGGCCAGCAGCCCCAGCGACGAGGCCAGGGCGGGCGGGTTCCCGCTGGCCTCGACGACCAGGTCGGCGCCCCGGCCGCCGGTCGCGGCGGCCACCACCTCGGAGACGTCGTCCGGGTCGACCGCCCGGACCCCGAAGGTCGCGGCGGCGGCCCGGCGGGCCGGGTCCGGCTCCGACCCGATCACCACCGCCCCGGCCCTGGCCAGGAGCGCGGCGACCAGGACCCCGACCGCGCCAAGGCCGACGACAACGGCCGTCTCCCCCAGCCGGGGCGCGGCGTCCAGGCAGACCTGGAGGGCGGTCTCGACCATCGGGTACAGAGTGGCGACCCGCGGGTCCAGGTCGCCGACCGCGACGGCGTCGCGGGCGTCGACGACGAACCGGTCCTGATGCGGGTGGAAGGCGAACACGCGCTGGCCCTCGTGGAAGGGACCGGCCGGCTGGAGGACGCGGCCGACCGCGCTGTAGCCGTAGCGGAACGGGTAGGCGAAGGTGCCGGCCAGGGCGCCAAGGGTCTCGTCAAGGGGCAGGTCCGGGTCGATCTCGCCCCGGTAGGCGAGCAGCTCGGTCCCACTGGAGATCCCCGACCACTCGGTGGCCACCAGGATGGAGCCATCGGGCGGGCCGGGAAGGTCGACCTCGCGCAGCTCGACCCGTCGAGGGGCCACGAAGTGGACCGCGCGGGCCTTCATGGCAGCCACCTACCCCCCGCCCGTCCAGACCAACCGCCGGCCAGGAAGAAGCATCGGATCTGCCTGTCCCCCTCTTCGCGTACTATTCGGCGCATATGTCGCAGCCTGCGGAGGTCGCCCGCCTTATCCTGCCGACCTGGGCCGGGGAGTTCGACCTCCGGGTCTTCCAGGGCGCCTCGGGCGAGGTGTACCTGCTCTTCGCCTACGGCGAGATCGGGGACGGCCAGGACCTCCTGGTCCGCCTGCACTCGGCCTGCCTCACCGGTGACGCGTTCGGGTCGCTGCGCTGCGACTGCGGCCCCCAGCTGCGCCAGGCCATGCGGCGGATTGTCGCCGAGGGCCGGGGGGTGCTGCTGTACGCCGCCGGCCATGAGGGCCGGGGCGTCGGGCTGGTGTCGAAGCTCAAGGCCTACATGCTGCAGGACGAGGGCCACGACACCGTCGACGCCAACCGCCGCCTCGGCCTGCCGGTCGACAGCCGCGACTACCGCGAGGCCGTGCAGGTCCTCCAGGCGGCCGGGGTCCGGAGCTCTCGCCTGCTGACCAACAACCCGGCCAAGGCGAGCGCGCTCGACCGGGACGGCGTCCTGGTCGAAAGCCTGGTGTCGCTGCCGACCTCGCCCCACCTCCGCAACCGCGGCTATGTGCAGACCAAGGCGCAGCGGCTCGGCCACCGGTCCCCGGGCGGCGAGCCGCTGACCGGAGACGGCTTCCCGAACGGTGACGGGGAGGCGCTCGACGCCACCGTGCTGCTGGGCGAGGTCGGCCCCCGGGCCGGCCGGCCCTATGTCGTGCTCAAGTACGCCCAGACGCTCGACGGCCGGATCGCGACCAGCGCCGGCGACTCGAAGTGGATCAGCGGCACCCAGGAGCGCCGGGTCTCCCACGCACTCCGGGCGGCCTGCGACGCGGTGATGGTCGGAGCGGGCACCGTGCTGGCCGACGACCCGCTGCTGACGGTGCGGATGCTGCCGGGCGCCTCGCCGATCCGGGTGGTGGTCGACTCCACCCTCCGCGTGCCGGCGGACGCCCAGGTGTTCGGTCCCGACGCGGTCACCATTGTCCTCACCTCCGAGCGGTCCGACCCCGGCCGACGGGCGGCGCTGCGCCAGCGCGGGGTGAAGGTGGAGGTCGTCAGGGAGGCGGCGGACGGCATCGACCTGGCCGACGGGCTGGCCCGGCTGCTGTCGCTGGGCGTCCGCTGCGCGCTGGTCGAGGGCGGGTCGCGCATCATCACCTCGGCGCTCCGGGAGCGGCTGGCCGACCGGCTGGTGGTGGCCGTCGCCCCCCTGCTGCTCGGCAAGGGGACCGACGCCGTCGGCGACCTGGGCGCCAGCGCCGTGCGGGACGGGCTGCGCCTGCGGAACCAGACGGTCCACCAGCTGGGACCGGACCTGGTGGTCGCCGGAGACCTGGACTGGTCCCGCGGCTGAGCGGGCAGCAGACACCGGTGGCCGGTAGCGTCAGCGGGAGGCGTCGAGGTAGTCGGCGGCAAGACGCTTCGGTGCCCGGCTCAGCCACGCCTCGACCAGCAGCTCCTCGAGCTCGGGGACCGGGATCCGGTCCAGACGCGTGAGGATCGCCGGATACCCGTCGAAGTGGGGCGTGGTGAAGTACCAGTCGCCCTCGTCGGCCAGCAGCGCCTCCTTGGCCCCGAGATCGGGCACCCGTGCCGCCAGGATCGGCCCCTCGGGGGCGGTGTCCCCGAGGGCCTCGAGGTCGCCCCGCCGCAGCGGTCGCTCCCAGGCGAACGTCTTGCCCTGGACGCTCCAGTCCAGGCGGCCTTCTCGCGAAGCTCCCTCGACCGTCCGCGGCAGCCCTGTCGCCAGTCGGTGCACGTCGTCCCAGGTGGCCATGTACGGCACCATAGGCCATCCCCCCGACGCCGGGCGTGGAGCACCGAGCCCCGGCGGCGAGTGCTCCCCGATCAGGGGTAGGCGCCGCCGCCCGACGCCTTGGCCTTGACGAGGTCGCCGGAGGCGGAGAGGACGAACCAGACGTTGCCGACGCCCTGGCCGTTGATGTCGCCGGGCTTGGTGTCGCCGGCGAAGTAGTAGAGGGGCCGGCCGTCGTAGGTGACCTGGGAGTTGCCGTCGGTCTGCATGGCGGTGGACAGCAGGGTCGCCTGGGCGCCGGTGCCGGCGGTCGCGGTGCCGGTGAGGGCGGGCCAGCTGGTGGCGCACTGGCCGCTGCAGGCCGACTGGTCGCCCTGGTCCTTGGTGAAGGCGTAGAGGGTGCGCCCGTCGGCGTCGACCAGGATGTCGCCGAGCTTGCTGTTGGCCACGGCGACGGTGGCGCCGCTGGCCTCCTGGGCCGCCGTGGTTGTCGGGGCCGCGGTCGCCGCGGTCCCCGATCCCTCGTCGCCGCCGCCACCGCAGCCCGTCAGGGCGAGGGTGAGGGCGGCGAGGAGTGCCGCGCTGGCGAACACCTTCCTCATGGCGAAGCCTCCTGGGATGTTGGCGGGTCCCACCGGACGGCATGAGCACGCCCAGATGGACAACCTCCGGTCTCCGCCGATGGTTCCCCGCCGGTTCCTGGACCCTCCAGCTGACGCCTACCATTGCCCTTGACCGGACAAGGAGCGTCAGATGGCGGATGCGTCGCCCACGGCCGACTCGGGCAAGGGGCACGGCAGGACCGCGGTGGTGGCCGCGCTCCTGGCCAACCTGGGCATCGCCGTGGCCAAGTTCGCCGGCTTCCTGGTCACCGGCGCGTCCTCGATGCTGGCCGAGGCGTTCCACTCGGTCGCCGACTCGGGGAACCAGGCCATGCTGCTGTTCGGCGGCCGGGTGGCCCGGCGGGAGCCCGACTCGAACCATCCGTTCGGCCACGGGCGTGTCCGCTACTTCGCCGCCTTCCTGGTGGCGGTCGTGCTGTTCACCCTGGGATCGCTGTTCTCGTTCTACGAGGGCTACCAGAAGCTGCGCCATCCCCACGAGCTGGAGTCGCCCGCGGTCGCCCTGGTCATCCTGGTCGTGGCGCTGGTGCTGGAAGCGCTCTCGCTGCGCACGGCGGTCCGGGAGGCCAGCCCCATGCGGGGCCAGCAGAGCTGGTGGTCGTTCATCCGGACCACCAAGCAGCCCGAGCTGGCGGTCGTGCTGCTCGAGGACACCGCCGCCGAGGTCGGCCTCGGCTTCGCCCTCCTGGGGGTGGGGCTGTCCGCCATCACTGGCGACGGGCTCTATGACGCCCTCGGCACCCTGGCCATCGGCGGCCTGCTGGCCGCGGTCGCGATCGTGCTCGGGGTCGAGATGTACAGCCTCCTGCTCGGGGAGGCGGCCTCGCCCCAGGAGCAGGAGGCGGTCCGGCACGCGATCGCGTCGACCCCGGGGGTGGCCCGGCTGATCCAGCTCCGGACCATGCACCTGGGGCCCGAGGAGCTGCTGGTGGCGGCCAGGGTCGAGCTGGACCCGAACCTGTCGGCGGACGACGCGGCCAGGGTGATCGACCAGGCCCAGGCGGACGTGCGCGCGGTGGTGGCGACCGCCCGCATCATCTATCTCGAGCCCGAGCTTCCCGCCGTCGCCGATCCCGCCCGGTGACAGCGCCGCTCAGTGGGGGCCGCGGCGAGGCTTTGTAGACTTGGACGATGACCGACCGCAAGCCGCCCGGGATCGGGTTCGAGACCTGGGTCGAACGCCAGATCCGTGCCGCGACGGAGCGGGGCGAGTTCGACCACCTGCCCGGCGCCGGCAAGCCGATCGACGACCTCGACGAGCCCCATGACGAGCTGTGGTGGGTCAAGCGGAAGCTGCGGCGCGAGCACTTCTCCTACCTGCCGCCGACGATGGCCCTGCGCAAGGAGGCGGAGGAGGCGCTCGAGACCGCCGCGCGGGCCGGCTCCGAGGCCGAGGTGCGGCGGATCGTGGCCGACATCAACGCCAAGATCGTCGAGGGGAACCGGAAGGCGGCCTCCGGCCCGCCCCTCAACCTGATGCCGTTCGACGTCGAGCGGGTGGTCGGTGCCTGGCACGAGCGGCGGGCCGCCCCGGGGGGAGTGGAGTGACCATGATCGCCAAGGTCAACGGGATCGAGCTCGGGTACGAGGTCTTCGGTGAGGGCGAGCCGCTGATCCTGCTCCACGGCGGCTTCGGGTCGCTGGAGATGTTCGGCCCCAACATCGAGCTCCTGGCCGCCGGGCGGCGGGTCGTCGGGGTCGACCTCCAGTCGCATGGCCGCTCGCCGGCCGCCGACCGGCCGATGCGCTTCGAGTCGATGGCCGACGACATCGCCGCCCTGGTCGGCGAGCTCGGGCTCGAGCGGGCCGCGGTCATGGGCTTCTCCCTCGGCGGGGGCGTCGCCCTGCGGACCGCGCTCCAGCACCCCGACGTGGTCGAGCGCCTGGTGCTGGTGTCGACCGTGTTCAAGCGCCGGGGCTGGCACCCGGAGATGACCGCCGGGATGGACGCGATGGGCCCCGAGACCGCCGCCCAGATGATGGCGACCCCGCTGTACGAGGCCTACAAGCAGGTCGCGCCCCGGGTCGAGGACTGGCCCGTGCTGGTGGGCCAGATCACCGAGGCCATCAAGCTCGACTACGACTGGTCGGCCGAGATCCCCGGCCTGAGGGTGCCGACCATGCTGGTGGTCGGCGACGCCGACGGCCTGCCGCCCTCGCACGCGGTCGAGTTCTTCAACCTGCTCGGCGGCGGCCTGCGCGACGCCGGCTGGGACGGCTCCGGCGTGACCCGGCACCGCCTTGCCGTCCTGCCCGGCGTGACCCACTACGACATCAACGTCGTCCCCGCGCTCGGTGCCGCGGTCATCCCCTTCCTCGACGACGCTTCGGGCGCTCGCTGAGCACCAGCAGCGCCCCGCCGAACAGGCCGACGTTCTTGAAGAAGTGGGTGCGCTGCTGACGTCGGGCGGCCGGGTCCTCGATCCGCCAGTACGGGTGCCCGGCCACAGTCGTCGGCACCAGCGT
>JASLIH010000289.1 GCA_030152105.1 Actinomycetes bacterium | reverse complement strand
CTCCCCGGCCACGCTGTGGTCCTCGCCCGACCCCTTGCCGATGTCGTGGAAGATCGCGGCCAGGTACAGGGCGTCGAGGTCGCCGGCGGCCTCGCCCGTCCTGGCCGCCCGCTCGTCCTGCTCGAGCAGCCTGGACACCTCAGCAGCGGCCGCGAAGGCGTGGCCGTCGACGGTGTAGCGGTGCCAGGGGTCGTGCTGGACCCGCCCCCGCACCGAGGCCCACTCGGGCAGCAGCACCACCCAGCCGCCGACGTGGTCGAGCAGCTCGCAGGCGCCGACCGCCTCGGGGCCGCGCAGCACAGTCATGAACGCGGTCCGCAGCTGCTCCGGCCAGGCCTCCAGCGGTGTCCGGTCGAAGGTCTTCTCCAGCCAGGTCAGGGTGGGGCGGGCGATCTGCCGCCCAGTGCGGGCCCTGGCCGCCAGCAGCCGCATGGCCAGCAGCACCTCGGCCTCGGCCTCGGCGGCGGGTTCCAGGATGCCCCCGGGTTCCAGGGTGCCCCCGGGTTCCACGGTGCCCGCGGGGTCCACGGTGCCCCCGGGTTCCACGGTGCCTGTGGACAGCGGCGAGCTCCCCGTTCCGCCCTGGGCTACCCTCCCAGAAGGGGCCCCTGCATCGGCGGCTGGCGTACCAGGGCGCCCCGCGTCGGTCGCGTCCACGACCAGCAGGCCGTCCTCGAGACGGATGCCGCCCGGCTCCAGGCGGCGGACCAGGCCGGAGCGGCGCGGGCCACCCAGCAGCCGCTCGGCCAGGGTGCGGGTCTCGACCGCGGCCAGGTACTCGATCGTCCTGGCGGCGGTATGCACGGCCGCCATCAGCCGGTCGACCGCGTCGGGGCCGTCGAGGCCGAGGGCCTTGGCCACGGCCGGCTGGAGGTCGGCCCTGACCCGGTCGGTCTTGCGCCGGGTCTGGCCGTGCAGGGCCTCGCGAACGGCCAGCAGCAGCTCGCCGGCCCGCACCAGCTCGGGCCGCCCGGCCGGCCGTGGCCAGCCGGCGACCGCGGCCAGCCAGCCGACGGCGTGCAGGTCGCGCAGGCCGCCGACGTCCTGCTTGAGGTCGGGGGCGAGCACCCAGCCGGCCCGCTCGGCCCGCAGGTGCCGCTCGGCCGTGACCTCGAGCAGCCGCCGGGCCAGCCGGCGGCCGTCCCGCTCCAGCCAGCGCCGCCGCCGGCCGGTCATCTCGTCCATCAGCCCGACCGGTCCGGCCACCAGCCGGGCCTCGAGCAGCGAGGTCGCGGCCTCCAGGTCGCCCTTGGCCCGCTCGATCGCCTCCTTGGGCGAGCAGACGGCGTGGCCGACCTGGAAGCCGGCGTCCCACAGCGGGTAGAGGATGCCGCGGAGGTCCTCGGGGCTGGGCCGGCGCCTGTCGTCCACCAGCACCAGCAGGTCGACGTCGGAGTGGGGCGACAGCTCGCCCCGGCCGTAGCCGCCGACGGCCAGCACGGCCACGCTGCTGCGGGGCAGGGGCACGGTGTCGACCAGGGCGGCCAGGACGTTGTCGAGGGCGGCCGCCCGGCGCCTGGCCGGTCGGCCGCCCTCGCTCAGCGTCAGCTCCGCAGCCGCCCGGACCCCGGCCAGCTCAGCGGAGCCTGCCGTCAGAGCGCATCGCCTCCCATCTCGCCGGTGCGGATGCGCAGCGTCTGCTCGACGTTCAGCACCCAGACCTTGCCGTCGCCGATGGAGCCGGTGCGGGCGCCGTCGACGATCGCCTTGACCACGTCCTCGACCGCGTCGTCATCGGCCAGGACCTCGACCCGGGTCTTGGGCAGGAGCTCGACCTGGTACTCGGCGCCACGGTAGACCTCGGTGTGGCCCCGCTGGCGGCCGAAGCCGCGGGCGTCGGTCACGGTCAGGCCCTGGACGCCGACGCCTTCGAGCGCCGCCTTCACCTCTTCCAGCTTGAACGGTTTGATGACCGCCACGACCAGCTTCATCAGCCCAGATCTCCTTGGGGCACACGGACGGTTGAGGGGGCGCGCTCGGGCGGTGCCGCGCCGGTCGGGACATGGGCGGCGGACCCGACGCCCTCGGAGAAGGCGTAGCCGACCTCCTCGTGCTGGGAGATGTCGAGCCCGGACAGCTCGTCGTCGTCGGTGACCCGCAGGCCGACGACCAGGTCGACGAACTTGAGGATCCCGAAGCTGAGGAGGAACGAGAAGGCCAGGGTGGCCACGACGGCCACGGCCTGCTTGCCGAGCAGGGTCAGGCCGCCCCCGGCCAGCAGGCCGTCGGCACCGGCCTCGTTGAACGCGGTGTCGGCGAACACGCCGATCAGCAGGGCGCCGAGCATGCCGCCGACGGCGTGCACGCCCACGACGTCGAGCGCGTCGTCGTAGCCGGCCTTGTACTTCAGGCCGACCGCCCAGGAGCAGACGATGCCGGCGGCCAGGCCGATGGCCATCGAGCCCATGGGGCCGACGTAGCCGGCGGCCGGGGTGATGGCGACGAGGCCGGCGACCGCCCCCGAGGCCGCGCCGAGGGTGGTGGTCTTGCGCCGGTGCAGGTAGTCGGTGAGGCACCAGCCGAGCACGGCCGCGCCGGTGGCGGTGTTGGTGGCGATGAACGCCTGGGCGGCCAGGCCGTTGGCGGCCAGGGCGCTGCCGGCGTTGAAGCCGAACCAGCCGAACCACAGGATGCCGG
>JASLIH010000291.1 GCA_030152105.1 Actinomycetes bacterium | reverse complement strand
GTGGTCAGGATGGCAACAGCCGCGATGAGCAGCGGCACCAGGGCCAGGAACGAGCCGAACACGAAGCCCAGCACGCACAGCGCCCCAACGGCCCCGACCAGGGTCTCGACCAGCACGCCGGTGTCGGCCGGCTCCTCGGCGGCGGTGGCCCGGAGCTGGTCGAGACCGGTGACCTGGACATCGGTGCCGGCCGGGAGGGCCCGGCGAAGGCCGCCGGCGACCTGCTGGCCGGTCGCCGGGTCGCCACCCTCCTGGCCCTGGAAGGGGCCCCACACCAGGGCGTAGACGACCCGGCCGCCGTCGACCACCAGGCGGCGGTCG
The DNA here is from genome assembly GCA_030152105.1 of Actinomycetes bacterium. The sequence goes on along the minus strand of JASLIH010000291.1, from coordinate 6,571 downwards.
CCGGTGGTGGCCGGCCAGGCCAGGACCCGCAGCCGCGGGTCGGCGGCGACCCCGGCGAACGCCCGGGCGAGGGCGTCGCGGGTCCCGGGGCTGTCCACCGTGGTGCCTTCGGGCAGCGTCACCACCGGGACCAGCGGGTTGCCGGGCCCGCCGTTGCCGTAGGCCTCCAGGATGGCCACGTTGGCCTCGTAGCCCTCCTGCCCCGGGAAGGCGAACTCCTGGGACAGCCGGCCCGGCACCACCCCGGCGGCGGCGCCGCCGGCGACCAGGACGACCAGCCAGGCCGCGACCACGGCGAGCTTGTGGCGGAGCAGGAAGTGGGTCAGGCGCGGCATTGGTCGCCTCCGGGGATCGCTGGCGGCTGGTCGCCCGATCGTGCCGCCGGCGGGCGGGGCGGGGCGTCGGCCGGGAGGCGGCTCGGTGCCTGCACATCCCGCGCAGGGCGGCCCGGCCGGCTACGGCGGCGGGCGTACCTCAGCCGAGGTGGCCGGGGCTGACCAGGCCGGACTCGTAGGCGAAGACGACCAGCTGGGCCCGGTCGCGGGCCCCCAGCTTGACCATGGCCCGGCTGACATGGGTGCGGGCCGTCGCCGGGCTCACCACCAGCCGCTCGGCGATCTCCTCGTTGGACAGCCCGGCCCCGGCCAGCGCCATGACCTCCCGCTCGCGCTCTGTCAGGCGGGACAGGTCGACGGCGGACGGCATGGAGCCGCCTCCGGCGGCGCCCATCCCACTCCGACCGGCCCGGTCGGCGAACTCGGCGATCAGCCGCCGGGTCACGCTCGGCGCCAGCAGGGCCTCGCCCTCGGCGACCACCCGGACCGCCCGCAGCAGCTCCACCGGGTCGGTGTTCTTGAGCAGGAACCCGCTGGCCCCGGCGGCCAGCGCCTCGAACACGTACTCGTCCAGCTCGAAGGTGGTCAGCACCAGCACCCGCACCCCGGCCAGCAGCTCGTCGGCGACGATGCGGCGGGTGGCCTCCAGCCCGTCCATCACCGGCATGCGGATGTCCATGAGGACGACGTCGGGCCGGGTCGAGCGGGCCAGCTCGACCGCGGCCGCCCCGTCCCCGGCCTCGCCCACCACCTCGACGTCCCCGGCGTCGTCCAGCAGCGCGCGGAACCCGGCCCGGACCAGCCCCTGGTCGTCCACCAGCAGGACCCTGATCACGGGGGCACCCCCCGGACGCGGCTCACGGGACGCCCACCGGGAGGCTGGCCTGGACGCGGAAGCCGCCCCCGGGGCGGGGGCCGGCCTCGAGGCTGCCGCCCAGCGCCCTGGCCCGTTCCCGCATGCCCGGGATGCCCTGCCCGCTGCCGACGGCTCCGTTGCCCGAAGGCGCGGCGCCGTCATCCAGGACCTCCACGACGACCCGGTCGTCGTGGTGGGTGACGGTGACCTCGGCCTGGCTGGCCCCGGCGTGGCGGACCACGTTGGTGAGCGACTCCTGCACCACCCGGTAGCAGGCCAGGTCGACGGCGGACGGCAGCCGCCGCGGCTCGCCCTCGACCGCCACCTTGACCTCGATCCCGGCCCCGGCCGCCTGGGCGACCAGCGCGTCCAGCTCGGCCAGGCCGGGCGCCGGGGCCAGCGGCGCCCGGCCGCCACCGTCCCCCTGGCGGAGCACCCCGAGCATGGCGTGGAGCTCGCCCAGGGCCTCGTCGCTGGCCTGGCGGATCGCGGCCAGCGAGTCGGCCGCCTTGTCGGGCCGGCGGTGCAGCAGGTGGGCGGCGACCCCGGCCTGGACGCTGATCACCCCGATGGTGTGGGAGACCACGTCGTGCAGCTCCCTGGCGATCCGCAGCCGCTCCTCGTCGACCCGGCGGCGGGCCTCCTCCTCCCGGGTCCGCTCGGCCCGCTCGGCCCGGTCCTGTAGCTCGGCGACGTACGCCCGCCGGGCCCGCACCGCCTCGCCCCACCACATGGCCGCCAGCACGGTCACGGCCACGTACAGCGGCTCGCCGTCGAACATGGTGTCGCCGTAGAGGAACAGCTCGATCGCGGCGGCCGACACGGCCGACACCGCCGCGGCCAGCCAGGCCTGGCGCCGCGGGAGGGTCACGGCCACCGTCCACAGGGCGGGGTAGACGGCCAGCTGCGACGGCCCCTCGGGGTAGTTGCGGGCGGCGTAGGCGAGCCCGCAGGCCAGGGTGACGGCCAGCACCGGAAGCGGCCAGCGGCGCCGGAACAGCAGGGCCGCCGCCCCGCCGACCAGCAGCAGGTAGGCGAGGGCGTCAGGGTCCCGCCAGCCCGCCGCGCGGCCGACGCGTTCGGAGACCAGCACCCCGAGCACCTGGACCAGGCCGATCCCGAGGGCGAGCAGGACGTCGACCAGCAGGGCCCGGCCACGGGCCAGCGGGGTCGGCCTGCTCGGCTCCATACGGAAACGATAGGCGCGCGAGGCGGGCCGGGCATCCGTTCCCGGGCGTAGCCGCCGGCGGCCCGGCTACGCAGGCACGCGTAGCCGGCGCGGCCCGTGCCGGCCAGGCCCCGGGTTGTCGCCGCCGCGGCCCGGCCGGCACACTGCCCCATGGCGGCGATCGAGGAGCCAGGCCCCGGGGACGAGGAGGCCAGCGCCGGCGAGCGGGTGGCCAGGACCGACCCGGTCACGGCGGTGTTCAGCCGGCAGGTGCGCCCCGGCCACGAGGCCGAGTTCGAGGACTGGGCCCACGGCGTCATCGGCGCCGCCACCCGCTGGCCCGGCCACCTCGGCGCCTCGGTGCTGCACGAGCCGGGCAGCCCCTGGTACCACCTGGTCTACAAGTTCACCGACCGCGACCGGTTCCGGGCCTGGGCCGAGTCCGAGGAGCGCAGCCACTGGCTGGGCCGGGTCGAGCACCTCACCGAGGACGCCGACCGCCAGCTCCAGCAGACCACCGGCCTGGAGACCTGGTTCGACCTGCCAGGCACGGACGACACCCCGAGGCGGCCGCCGCCCCGCTGGAAGATGTGGCTGGTCTCCCTGGTCGCCGTCTACCCGCTGGTGGTGCTGTTCCAGTGGGCCCTGGCCCCCCGGGTCGCGGACCTCCCCCTGCTGGTCAGGTCGGCGCTGTTCCCCCTGGTCCTGCTCAGCCTCATGACCTTCGTGGTCATGCCCGGGGTCACCCGTCTCACGCGGCCCTGGTTGGGTCGCCGCCGCCAGGACCCCGGATGAGCCGGCGCCCGTTCGGGGGGGTCGGGATCAGGGCGCGGTGAGCCAGACGGCCTGGTAGGGGTCGAGGACCACCTGGCCTTGGTCGACCCGGGCCGGCCGGCCGGTGAGCCGGTCCACCGGGTGGTCGTGGCCGACCAGGTACAGGGCCATGGGGCTGACCCGCTGGGGCTGCTCGGTGACGTTGTGGACCGCGACCAGGGTGCCGAGCGGGTGCCGGCGCAGGAACGCGAACAGCTGCGGCATCTGCAGATCCACCACCTCCACGGGCGTGGCCGCGTGCAGCTGCGGCGTGCGGCGGCGGGCCTCGGCCAGGGCGACCAGGGCGGAGAAGATGCGCCGGGTGACGGTGCCCGGCTCGGCCCGGCGGGCGGCCAGGTCCCAGTCCATGGCCGGGCGGTGCAGCCAGCGGTTGTCGGCCGCCCGGGCCGGGTCGTCGAGGTAGCTGTGGTCGTTCAGCAGGCCCAGCTCGTCGCCCATGTAGAGCAGCGGGATGCCGTCGTAGCCGAAGACCAGGGCGTGGCCGAGCAGGATCCGGCGGATGGCCAGCTCGACCAGGCCGGAGTCGCCCGAGGCCAGGGCGTCCTCCAGCCCGGCCAGGCTGGCCATGCTGCCGCTGGTGCGACGGTCCCCGGTCACCGGGTTGTCCTGGAACACCTCGCCGCGGGCGAAGCTGCCGGGGAACTTGCCGGCGTAGAAGTCAGCCAGGAAGCGGCGGTGGGCGAAGCCGCTCCAGCCGATCGCGGCCGCGTCCTCGTCCAGGACCGCCCAGCCGATGTCGTCGTGGCAGCGCAGGTAGGTGGCCCAGGCGGTGGAGGCCGGCTTGGCCGGCAGGCGGCCGAGGACCAGCGTGGCCAGGCGGGCGTCCCTGGTGGCCACGGCCGACCAGAACTGGACCATGAGGCTGTTGTGGTAGGCCAGGTCGGAGATCCGGCCGTGGTGGCGGCCGACGCCCAGGTACGCCGTCAGGTCGACCGGGCTCACGATCGCCTCGGCCTTGAAGATCACCGCCGGGGCGACGATGCGGGCGCAGGCCCGCAGCGCCTGGAGCAGGTCGTGGACCTCGGGCTGGTTCTGGCAACTGGTCCCGAGCCGCTTCCAGATGAACCCGACGGCGTCCAGCCGCAGCACCTCGACGCCGCGGTTGGCCAGGTTGAGGAGCACGTCGGCCATCTCGGCGAAGACCCGCGGGTTGGACCAGTTCAGGTCCCACTGGAAGCTGTTGAAGCTGGTCCAGACCCACTTGCCGGTCTCGGGCAGGTAGCTGAAGTTGCCGGGGGCGAAGTCGGGGAAGACCTCGGGAAGGGTCCGCTCGTAGGCGTCGGGCAGCTCCCGGTCACCGAACATCCAGAACATCGCCTGGGCCTCGGGGTCGCCGGCCCGGGCGGCCACCGCCCACTCGTGCTCGGCCGCGCAGTGGTTGAGGACCAGGTCGACGCAGACACTGATCCCACGGCCCCTGGCCAGCCCGCACAGCCGCTCCAGGTCGTCCATCGTCCCGAGCCTGGGGTCGACGGCCCGGTAGTCGCGCACGGCGTAGCCGCCGTCGGAGTCCCCCTCCCGCGGGGCCAGCAGCGGCATCAGGTGCAGGTAGCGGACACCCAGCTCGCCGAGGTAGTCGAGATGCTGGCCGACCCCGTCAAGGGTGCCGGCGAACCGGTCGGCGTAGCAGACGTAGCCGATCGTCCCCGGGTCCTGGAACCAGTCCGGCCGGACACTGCGCTCCAGGTCGAGCAGCTTCAGCTCCTCGGCCCGCTCCCGGTAGCGCTCGGCCAGCAGCACCGCGACCCGCTCCAGCAGCTCTCCCAGGTCGTGCCGCTCCCCGTACGGCCCGCCCAGCCCCTCGGCCAGGTCGTGCCACCAGCGCCGCAACCGCACCACGAACAGGTCGACGTCGCGCCCGGGCAGCCCGTCCAGCACCTCCCGCGCCCGGCCCTCGACCCCCTCCGGCACCCCGCCGCCCATCCCACCTCCTCCCGGACCGTTCCGGCGCCTTCAGGACGCCCTTCACCCCGCCGGCGCCCGGTTTGGCCCCCCGGAACGGGAGCGTAGCGGACAGGCAGGCGGCGTGCTCGGGGTGTCCACAGCCCTCCGCAGGAGGCTGAGGCGGCCGGTCAGCAGCCGGACCAGCGGTCGACCCGCTTGAAGCGCTGCACCCGGAGGAAGGCCTCGCGAACCCGGGCCTTGGAGAGCCGGCCGGCGGCGACCGCCCGCTCGAGGTGGCCGAGGACGGCCGGGACGGCGGTGTGGCCGGACAGGACGAGCTGGTCGACCCCTGCGGCGACCGCCCGCTCGGCGGCCACCGGGAGGGGGACGGTGCCGGCGATGGCCCCCATCTCCAGGGCGTCGGAGACGGCCAGGCCGCCGAAGCCCATGCGCTCGCGGAGCAGGCCGCCGACCACCGCCGGGGAGAGCGTGGCCGGGGTTCGGGGATCGACGGCCCGGACGAGCAGGTGGCCGACCATGACCGCGTCAAGGCCGGAGTGGATGGCGGCCCTGAACGGGACCAGGTCGCGGGCGTTCAGGCGGGCCATGCTGGCCTCGACGACCGGCAGCCGGCGGTGGGAGTCGACGGTGGTGGCGCCGTGGCCGGGGAAGTGCTTGCCGACGGGCGCGACCCCGCCGGCGGACAGGCCGCGCATGAAGGCCACGGCGGCCCGGCCGGCGGTCGCCGGGTCGGCCCCGAACGAGCGGTCGCCGATGATCCCGTCCCAGCGGGCGCCGGTGACGTCCAGGACCGGGGCCAGGTCGGCCGTGATCCCGAGGGCGGCCAGGTCACGCCCCATGGCCTGGCCGTAGCGCTCGACCCGGTCGGCGGGCAGCCGGCCGAGCTGGCGGGCCGACGGGGTGGCCCGGACGATGCCGGCCAGGCGGGCCACCCGCGTGCCCGGCTCCTGGTCGACGGCGACCTCAAGCGGGATCTCGGCCCGCCCCTTCAGGTCGGCCACCAGCGCCCGGACCTGCCCGGCGGAGGCGACGTTGCCGCGGAACAGCAGCAGCCCGCCGACGCCCCGGTCGACCAGCCGCCGGCTGACCGCCCCAGGCCGGGTCCCGGGGAACCCGACCAGCAGCAGCTGGGCCAGCTGGGTCCGAAGAGACGGAAGCGCGGCACAGCCCCGCTCCCCCGGGGAGGCCGGGGCTGTGGACAACGGTGCGCACCCTTCCCCGGGCTCGGCTAGGCTCCCCCTCCGGGGGGCCTCGCAGCCGGAGGAGGGGTTCGCGCGCGGGTCCGCGGAGGTCGGGTTCGTGGAGGTGGGGTGCGCGCCTGCCTGGTCGCGGGGCGACCCGCCCGGGTCGCAGGCGGCCTGCGTCAGGACCAGCACCAGCGCGGTCGCCAGGAGGTGGCGACGGGTCAGGCCTCGACCTCCTGGCCAGTCTCCGACCACAGGGTGTGGAAGGTACCCGGCCGGTCGGTGCGCC
>JASLIH010000285.1 GCA_030152105.1 Actinomycetes bacterium | reverse complement strand
GGCGACGGCCCGACCTTCGGGGCCCTTGCCGAGGCGGTCAAGGCCGAGGCGGGCATCCTGGAGAGCGACGGCGCCGAGCTCGCCGGCCGGCGCCTGGTCGCGGCCGCGGCGGCGGTGGCCGAGCCGGTCACCGCCGCCTGGGTCGCCGGCCACCTCGGCCGCCTGGTCGGCGTCGGCGGTGGCCGCCCACCGAGCGCCGGCCCGACCACCGCCGCCGCGGCCGCGACCAGGCGCCGGCCGGCGAGCTCGGCGCCGTCGCTCTCCAGGATGCCCGCCTCGGCCTTGACCGCCTCGGCAAGGGCCCCGAAGGTCGGGCCGTCGCCGTAGGGCAGGGCCCGACCCTGGCGCCAGGCGACCCGCGGGGGTGGCGATCCCGGGCCGGCCAGGCGGTCGGCCAGCTCGGCCAGGAGCCGGCTCTTGCCGATGCCGGCGTCGCCGACGACGGTGACCAGCTCGGGCCCGCCGCCGTCGCCGGCTCGGGCGGCGGCGGCCGCCAGCGTCTCCAGCTCGCGGTCGCGGGCCACCAGCGGCGGGAAGCGACGGCTGGGGGAGGCCGGCCCGGCCCGGGGCGCGAGCGCCGGCCACGCGGGCACCGGGTCGCGGGCGCCCGGCGGGGGCGGGCGGGCAGGGCCGTAGGTGATCGCCCGCTCGGTGGCCCGCCGGGTCGCCCCCGACACCAGCACGGTCCCGGCCGGGGCCAGCTCCTGGAGCCGGGCGGCGGTCCCCAGCGGCTCGCCGGCGACCCGCCGGCCGCCCTGGTCGCCGCCGGGCCGGACCAGCACCTCCCCGGTGGCCACGGCCGCCAGCACCCGCACCTGCGCCGCCCCGGCGGGGGTGCTCGCCGGGGGCTCCCCGTCCCTCGCGCCGGGGGCCAGGGCGTCGCGGATGGCCAGGGCGGCTCGCACGGCCCGCTCGGGGTCGTCGTCGCGGGTGCGGGGGACGCCGAACAGGGCCACGGTGCGCCCGCCAATCGTCTCGGTGACGACCCCGCCGTGGGCCTCGACCTCGGCCCGGACGCGGGCCAGCTGGCCCGAGAGCAGCCGCCCGGCGTCCTCCGGGTCCAGGTCGGCGAAGCTCTCGCGGGCTTCGTCGACATCGATCAGCAGGACGGTGACCAGCTTGCGTTCGGCGCCGCCTGGAGGGTCCGGTGGGGAGGGGCGAGACAATCGCCGATCCTTACGCGTGCTTCGTACGGTTCGTGCGGACGCTCTCAGCCTAGCCCCTCCCGGGACCCGGGACTAACCCCAACGGACGCGCAGCGCGGCCATCAGCCCCACAACCAGCCCTTCGGGCTGATGAAGCCCCACAGCATGGCGTAGGCGGCCACCGCCGTGGCCACGGGCGCGAACCAGTGCTTCGAACGGAGGACGCCGTGCTGGACCCGGGCGGAGAGGGTCACGAAGGCGACCAGCATGACGTGAAGTACTGCCGATACCGCCCGGTGAACGGGAACGAGCATGGGATGTTCCCCTTCTCTTTCGGTCGATCCTGTCGAGTGCCCGGCGCCTCCCTCCCCGGGCGAATCAGCTGGAACAGTACAAATGATAGTGACTGTTATCTCTCATTCATAGAGGGCGTACAAGGAACGGACGACATTCCGGTTGGTCAGGAGGGAGCCGGGGGCGGGACGTCGAGGGCCAGGGGGACGGTGATCCCGCCGGCCGGACGCTGGATGGTGGTGGTGAGGTTCCATCGGCCGGCCAGCGAGAGCATCCGGCCCTGACCGAGCCAGCGGCCGTCGCCCGCCTCGGTCAGCTCCAGGCGGGCGGTGCCCAGGTCGGGGTGGGAGGCTGGCGTGCCGCTCAGCTCGACCCGGTCGGCGGGCAGGACGGTGCCGCTGTCGAAGTCGGCGACGACGGCCGTGAACCGGTTCGGCCCGGCCGCACCGGGGGTCACGGTCAGGGTCACCTTCACGGTCGTCGCCCAGTCGGCTCCGCTGGCCGCCAGGACCGGCGTGACCGGCTCGGGCCGGACCGGCGGCCCGGCCGGCACGCCGGGAGCGAGCTGGCTGAGCAGGGCCGCGGCGGCCAGGACCGCGGCGGCCAGCCCCAGCTCGCCGCCAACGCTGTGCCGCAGCCGGGCCACGGCCCGCCGGCCCGCCCCGGCCTCGAACAATGGCACCAGCCGGTAGCGGTTGAACGCCCCCAGCGCCACCAGGCCGGCGAACAGCACCAGCTTCAGGTCGAGCGCCCGCCCGAACCCGCTGTCGGCCAGCCGCGCCCACCCGCCCAGCTCGTCGACCGCCCGGACCACCCCGGTGGCCACGACCACGGCCAGGCTGATCCCGGCCAGCTTGGAGAAGCGGACCACCACCGCCCGGGCCGACCCGGCCAGTGCGTGCTGCCGGAGCCCGGCCAGCAGCCAGGCCAGCCCCCCGACCCAGACCCCGACCGCCACCAGGTGCACCCACTGCGCGAGCAGGTTGAGCACCCGAAGCGACGACGGCCCGGCCGCATGGCCGGCCAGCGCGTGCACCGCCATCCCGCCCCCACCGGCCAGCCCGAGCGCCACCAGCGCGGCCCCGCCGGCCGGGACGGCCAGGCGCATCCGGCCGGTCGGCCGGCGCGACGGCGGGTTGCCGGGGGCCGGGCGGGCCAGGGCCCACCAGGTGGCGGCCGTGGCGGCGGCGAGCATGGCCGCCCGCCACAACAGCCAGCGGCCGGTGGTGGAGCCGAGCAGGTCGGTGAGGGGGACGCCGGCCTCGGACCGGGCGGAGGCGGTCATCGCGACCAGGCCACCGGCCGCGGCGGCCAGCGCGAGGGGGAGGATCAGGGCTGGGCGGCCGGGCAGGCGACCGCCGAACACCAGCAGGCCGGTGGCGGCCGCCCCCACCAGCAGGGTGAGGCCCCAGTAGTAGGCCCAGCGGCCGGCCACGGCCATCGGGGCCAGCTCCGGCCCGGTCCGGACCTCGGCCACCGCCTGGGACGCCGGCAGCCGGGGGGCGCCGGCCGCGCCCACCCCGAACCCGAAGACCCCGTCGGTCCGGTGCCCGTCGACCGCCGAGATGATCCGCCAGCTGACCGTGTAGCCGCCGGCCGGGAGCCCGGCCGCCGGGACCCGCAGCTCGAGGGGCCGGCCGTCGACCGGTCGGGCGGGGCCGCCGGCGACGACCCGTCCGCTGCTGTCGAGGACCCGGACCGTGGACAGCCCCGGGTCGGGTCGCTCGGTGAAGCGGAGGGTCACCGCCGCCGGCGCCCGCTCCAGCGAGCTCCCGCCGGCTGGCTCGCTGGACTGGAGCGCACCGTGGGCGGCCGCCGCCGGACCGGAGGCCAGGAGCCAGACCCCGGTCAGGACAGCGAGTGCGGCCAGCCGCCCACGGCGGTGCATCGGAGTGCCCTACACCTTCCCGGCGCCGGTGAGGGCGACGTCGGGCCGGGCCGCGGGCGCGGCCGGTCGCCTGGAGCGGGCCAGGGCCAGGCCACCAAGGACCAGCCCGACGGCACCGACCAGCAGCCCGCCGAGGGCGAGCGTCCGGGCCTGGCCGGCAGCGTCCTCGGCGTCCCGCTGGGCGGTCGCGGCGGCCGCCATGGTCGCGTTCACCCGGGTCGCCTCACGGTCCAGCCGCTGGGCGAGCTGGCCGGTGGTCGGGTCCTTGACCGCCGGCAGGGCGGTCTTGGCCGGGTCGTTGACGTCCCCGAACGTCTCGGGCCCGCTCGGGACGACCAGGTTGATCTTCTGGGCGCCGAGCTTCCCCTCGAGGGTGAAGGTGTAGGCCCCTGGCTGGGTCGGCACGAAGAACGACCGGTAGTCGCCCGGCGTGCCCCAGTCGTCGCCGAAGTTGGGCTCGAGCGCCATCATCGCGTTCTCGAGCTTGAGGTCGGCCTTGCTGCCGTAGTAGGCGTGGGCCATGAGGCCGTCGAGCTGGCTCGCCAGGTCGGTGGCCGGCTTGCCGTCGCGGCTGATGAGGACCTGCAGGCTGTTGGGCTGGCCGGCGTAGGCGGGCTCGGTGCCGAAGCCGATCACGAAGCTGTACCTCCCGACCTGCTTCTCTTCGTGAGCGGAGGCCGGCGCGACGACCAGCGCGGCCAGCAGTGCGGCCGTGCCGAGCACGAACGCGACCCGCAGCAACCGGCTCGACAGAGTCGGGTGGATCGATAGTCGACGCATGGTTGCCTCCTTTTCGCCGACATGACCGTGATGTGGATAATATGAGAGAGAACGTTATCACTAGTCAAGAAGAACTAGTTACCTCTACTCTGGAACCGTTCGCCCGGCTCTAGCGGATGGAGGCGAGCGGACGATTGGCCCGATAGTGCGGAGCAGGTCGGTAGCGATGACGAGTGTGGATCCCGCGGCGGCGGACCTGGAGCGGTCGAGCGAGCGCTGGCTCACCTGGCTGGCCGTTGCGACGATCCGGCGGCAGGACCCGCCGGAGTCGGCCCTGTACGCGCTCTGGGACGCGCTCGAGGGATGGTTCGCCTCCGACGACTTCGCCGGCTCGGCGCTAGCCGCGGCGGTGGTCGCGCCGCCCGACGGCCGCGGCCCGGCCGCCCACGCCGTCCTGGTCGAGCACCGTCAGGCCACCCGCCGGCTGCTCGAGGACCTGGCCCGTTCGGCCGGGGCACGCGACCCGGCGGCGCTCGCCGGCCAGCTCCTCACGCTGGTCGAGGGGGCCATGGCCGGGGCGCTGATCGACCGCCACCCGGGGGTGGCCCGTCACGCCCGGGAGCTGACCCGGATCGCGATGGCCGGTGGTTAGCCGGCCGAGGCGGCGGTGACGGCGGCCCTGGCGAGAGCACGGGCGCCGGAGGCGGAGCTGAGGTCGCGGTCGACCGAGGCGGAGGCGATGGCCCCGTCGATCAGGATCTGGAGCTGGGCGGCGAGGACGGTGGGGTCGTAGGCGCCGGCGGACTTGGCCAGGTCCTCGAGCAGCTGGCGGAGGGCCTGACGGTGCTGAGCGATCCTGGTCTGGGCCGGGTGGTGGGGCTCGCTGCGGAGCTCGGTGGCGGCGTTGGCCACGAACGAGCCGCGGAAGGGCTCCTCGGCGAACCAGGCCTGGAGCTCGTCCCAGAGGCCGTCGAAGCGGTCCGAGGGGTCGTCGCCGCGGCGGTCCATGGCATCCGCCAGCCGGTGCAGCCAGGAGGTGCTCCACTGCTCGAGGGCGGCCGCGACCAGGCTGTCCTTGTTGCCGAACTGGCGGTAGAGGGTCATCGGGGCCACGTCGGCCTGGCCGATGATGCGGTTGACCCCGACCGCCCCGATGCCCTCGGAGTGGAAGAGCTCGGTGGCCGTGGTCAGGATGCGGTCCCGGGGCCTGGCAGACATCATGGCGGCTAGGCAACTCCTTGCCGAGTCGGGGGAAGAGAGAAAACCCTCTCTATTCTTCGGGGGCTGTCAAGTCAGGGCGAACAGCAGTTCCTTGGCCTGCTCGAGGGAGGCGGTGGCGCTCGCCTCGCGGAAGAAGGCGATCGCCCGCTCGAGCTCGATGCGGCCCTCGGCCGGGCGGGTCGGGAGGAGCCGGCGGGCCGCGGCCAGCCGGGCGGTGGCCTCGTCGGGGCGGCTGCCGATCTCGGCGTAGAGCCTGGCCGCCCGGCCCGGGTCGCCGGCGGCGAACGCCCGGGCGGCGTCCAGCCAGCGCGACGGCAGGGCCCCGTCGAGGACCTCGACCGGGCGGCCAAGGGTGACCAGGTCGACGGGCAGGTCGGCGCCCAGCTCGGGCTTGAGCAGCCCGCCGCCCAGGGTGGCCAGCAGCTCGTCGAGCAGCTTGCCGGCATCGGCCGCCTGGTCGGTGACCAGCAGCACGCGGGCCTTGAAGGCCAGCGCCGGGTCGAGGTTCAGGCGGTCGCCCGACTCCCTGGCCAGGGCCAGGGCCCGGGTCGCGTCCTCGCGGGCGCCGGCCAGCTGGCCCCTGGCCAGCCGGATGCGGCCCCGCCAGAGCCGGCACATGCACTCCATGTAGTGCTGGGCGCCCTCCTCCTCGCCGTCCGGGGCCACCAGGTCGGCGATCCGGACCGCCTGGTCCCAGCGGCCGGTCCAGTAGCACTCGGCCGCCCGCTCCAGCTCCAGCCAGCGCAGGCCCCTGGCCGAGCCGAAGTGCTCGGCCGCCTCCCAGCCGGCCTCCCGGACGGTGAAGCAGCGCCGCAGGTCGCCGAGGAGGGCGAGGGAGAAGGCGAGGTTGTTCTGCCAGGAGATCACCCTCGAGGAGCCGTCGGCCTCGCACAGCGCGATGCAGCGCTCCAGGTCCTGGACGCCGCCCGGGTCGCCGAGGCAGACCCGGGTCGCCCCGATCGTGCCGAGGGCATCCACCTCCACGTCGCGGTCGCCAAGGCTCCTGGCCATGGCCAGCCCCTCGCGGGCCACCTGCATGGCGTCGGCGTTCCGGTCGGCCACCAGCAGGTGCATCATGCAGTGGCTGAGCACCACCGCCTTGGAGTGGGACGGGGGCAGGTCGGCGACCAGGGCCAGCGCCCGGTCGAGGTGGGAGGAGCGTTCCCGGCCCTGGAAGTAGGCGATCAGGCCGAGATGCGCCTCGGCCTCGGCGGCGCGCTCGCGGTCGCCGATGGCCAGCAGCCCATCCCTGGCGCTGGTGAGCAGCTCCTTGCCGGCGCCCTCGCTCAGGCAGTAGGCCGCGCCGGCCCGCAGCTCGAGATCCGGGCGCTCGGGGTCGTCGTCGGGCCAGATCGTCAGGGCCTCGTCGTAGTACCGGGCGGCGGTGGGGTGGGCCCCGAGCCCGGTGACCCGGTCGCCGGCGTCGCGCAGGGCCAGGCGGGCCCGGTCGGCCAGGTCTCCGGTGGCCTGGCCGGCGGCGCTGGCCAGCTCCAGGGCCCGGCCGTAGTGGTGGGCCAGCAGCTCCGAGCGCTCGGCGGCCAGCGACTCCAGCCAGGCCGCGGCCCGGCGGTGCTTGCCGGCCCGCTCCAGCCGCGGGATCTGGCCGTAGGCGACCTCGCAGACCAGTACGTGGCGGAACCCGTACTCGCGCTCCCCGGCCATGGTCGCCTTGCCGGCCCGGTACAGGAACTCCTTGGCCCGCAGGCTCTCAAGGCAGGCCTCGACCGCGGCCCGGTCCCGGCCACTGACCGCGGCCAGGGCGCCGACCCAGCCGACCCGGCCCAGCACCGACATATCTTGGAGCGCGGCCTTCTCCTCGGCGGGCAGGGCGTCGAGGCGGGCGGCGATGATGGCGTGGACCGTCTCGGGCAGGGGCAGCCGCTCGGTCGGCGGGCCGGCCATGGGGTGGTGGTCGCGCACCATGCGCACGTACTCCTCGGCGAACAGGGGGTTGCCGCCGGCCGCGCCCAGGAGAGCCGGGCCGACGCCGGTGGGGAGCCGGTGGGCCGACAGGAGGGTCTCGAGCAGGTGGCCGGTGTCGGCCTCCGACAGCGGCTCCAGCTCGAGGGCCAGGGCCGCCTCCCCGCTGCCGTCCCAGCCCGGCCGGCGATCCAGCAGCTCCTTGCGGGCGGTGGCCACGACCAGCAGCGGGGCCGCTGGCGGGGTCCGGGGGCGCAGCGGCCGCCCGTGCCGGTCCAGGGTGGCCTGGCCGGTCGGCTCCAGCAGCTCCTGGAGGAAGTCGAGCAGGGCGTCGTCGGCCCAGTGCAGGTCCTCGAGCACGAGGACCAGCGGCCGCCGGGCTGCCAGGCCGTACAGGAAGCGGCGCCAGGCGGTGAACGCCTCGTCACGGCGGCCCGGCTGGACCGGGGCGCCGTCGCCCTCGCCGACCAGCCCGCGCAGGTGCCAGGCGACCCGGTCGGTCGCCTCCGGGTCGTCGGCCATGGCGTGGGCGACGACCCGGGACAGGCGACGCCCGACCCGGTCGGCCGAGTCGGTCTCGAGGATGCCGGCCTCGGCCTTGACGATCTCGGCCAGGGCCCAGTAGGTCACCCCGCCGCCGGTGGGGGAGGAACGGCCCTCGTCCCAGGGCGACGAGCGGCCCTGGCGCCAGCTGACGAGCTCGTCCTCGGCGTCCAGGGCCCGGCCGAGCTCGGCCACCAGCCGGCTCTTGCCGATCCCGGGTGGGCCGAGCAGGGTGACCAGCTGCGGCCGGCGGCTGTCCCTGGCCCGCCGGAACGCCTCCAGCAGCAGACCCAGTTCCCGGTCGCGGCCGATCAGCGGCACCGGCCCGGCGGCCAGGCCGTCCATGCCGGTGCGGTTGCGAGGCTCCAGGGCGCTCCACACGCTCATCGGCCGGGCTCGACCGGCCAGGGCGAGCAGGCTGGCCGGGCCGTAGCTGATCGACCGCTCGGTCGCCCGGCCGGTCGCCTCCGACACCAGCACGGTCCCGCTGGGCGCGGCCTGCTGGAGCCGGGCGCAGGTCGCCACCGGGTCGCCCGCGACCCGCACGCCGTCGGTGACCAGCGCCTCCCCGGTGGTCACGGCGACCCGCAGCTCCACCCCGTCCCGATCCTCCGGTGGGCTGTCGGCTGGACCCGACTCCCCGCCGGTCAACGAGTCACGGATGGCCAGGGCGGCCCGGACCGCCCGCTCGGGGTCGTCCTCGCGGGTCTGGGGGACTCCGAAGGTGGCCATGGTGATGCCGCCGATGGCGTGCTCGACAGTGCCGCCGAAGCTCTCGATCTCGGCCCGGACCCGGTCCAGGTGCCGGTCGAGCATGCTGGAGACGTCCTCGGGGTCGCGCTCGCCGGCCTCGTCCAGTGGCGCGTCGACCTCGGCGAACAGCACCGAGACGAGCTTGCGCTCGACCGTGCCGCCGCCCTCGGTGGTGGTGCCGCCGCCGTGGTCGGTGGCCGGAGGGCCGTCGTCGGGCTCGGGGTCGCCGGAGCGGGCCGGGACCAGCAGGTCGAGCGCCGGGTCCTGGGCCAGGATGGCCTGCTCGAGGCGCTGGAGGCCGACACTGGGCTCGATCCCCAGCTCGTCGACCAGGACCCGGCGGGCCGCCCGGTAGGCGGCCAGGGCGTCGGCCTGGCGGCCCGAGCGGTAGAGGGCCAGCATCAGCTGGCCGTGGAGGTGCTCGCGCAGCGGGTAGAGCCGGACCAGCGCCTCCAGCTCGGCCACCAGCTCGTGGTGGCGGCCGAGGGCCAGCTCGGCCTCGATCCGGGCCTCGGTGGAGGCGACCTGGAGCTCCTCGACGCCGACCAGCTCGGGCCAGGCGATGTCGGCCGAGGCGGCCACGTCGGCCAGGGCCGGCCCGCGCCACAGCTCGAGGGCCTGACGAAGCAGGTCGGCGGCCCGGGCCGGGTCGCCACTGGACAGGGCCAGGCGGCCCTCGCGGTCCAGGCGCTGGAAGCGGTGCAGGTCGAGGCGCTCAGGGTCGACCTGGAGCAGGTAGCCGGGGTCGCGTGTGACCAGCGTCCGGGGCGGGCCGGCGCCGTTGCCGGCCTCGATCGCCTTGCGCAGGGCGGCCACGTGGTTCTGGAGCGACTGCTTGACCGTTGGCGGGGGCTCCTCGCCCCAGACGGCCACGATCAGCTCCTCGGTCGAGACGACCTGGTTGGGATGGAGCAGCAGCTTAGCCAGCAGCATCCGGTGCTTGATGCTGCCGAGCCGCAGCGGCCGCTCGCGCTGGCGCGCTTCCAGCGGGCCGAGGAGGAAGAAGTCGATCGTGCCTACCACCACGCCGACCTATGATCGATTGCCTTTGTTGCCTGGATCCTCTGTCTGAGGCTGTATGAACCGAATACGCCGGAGTGTATCTGCCCAGCCACGGAATACCTAGTCGCGAGCTTGGGCGTAGATGAGCTGGGTGAGTGGCTCGGCGGGGCCGACCTGCTCCAGCCGCTGACCGATGGCCGGGGACAGCTCGGGCAGGCGGGTGTCGAGGTCGCGCACCCAGGCGGCCACGGCGCCGCCGGGGTGGTGGCTGGGCGGCGCCACGACCCAGCCACCCCGGCCCCGCCACTCGGCCATGGCCAGCCCCCACGGGCGCTGGCTGGCCAGGCCCATCGGGGCGAAAAGGAAGTGCCAGGTGTCGCCGCCGGTCCGCACCAGCGGGCCGGCCGAGCGGAGGGCGTCGGCGATCACCGACCAGCGGGCGTTGTCGCCGGTCGAGCCGTGCACGATCAGGGCGTCGAAGCTGGTCCCGGTGGCCAGGCCGACGTTGGCGTCGGGGAAGCGCCGCCACCACCAGGTCAGGCGGATGGGGTCGGTGGTGGCGTCGGCGGCCCCGTGGGAGGGCAGCGGGTGGGCCCCGACCCTGGCGCAGGCCGGCTCCCCGCACGAGCAGGCGACCTCCGTGGTCCGCCGGTTGCGGACAACGTAGTGGAGGGGCACGACGGGCAGGCCGCGCCGCGCGTAGTCGAGGGCGGCCAGGTAGCGCGCTCCAGCCTGGGGGACCTGGTGCATCGGCACCTCTTTCCTGCGAACTGCTCTCGTCCAGCCAAGCCTGCCGGGGCCCGCCAACGAGTCGCTCACGGGACTGCGGCCCTTTACCTGCCCCCTCCGGCTACCTATGCTCGCCAGCGAGCAGCGTCTCCGAGCCGAGGGTGGGTGGCCATGAGCGAGGACGCGATCGCGATCGAGCGCCGGCAGATCGAGCAGGAGGTCAGGGGCCGGACCCTGTGCGACCTGCTGGCCGAGCACGCGGACGGCCACGGGGACGCGCCGGCCATGTCCTGGAAGCGGGACGGCGCCTGGCAGACCCTGTCGTGGCGCCAGTACCGGGAGCGGGTCGCCGAGGTCGCCATGGGGCTGGCCGGCCTCGGGGTCGGCAGGGGCGACTTCGTGGCCATCATGGCCACCAACCGGCCCGAGCACGTCCAGGCCGACCAGGCCGCCATCCACGCCGGGGCCACCCCGACCAGCTTCTACTTCACCCTCGCCCCCGAGCAGATCCGGTACGTGGCCGGCCACTGCGAGGCCAAGGTGGCCGTGCTCGAGGACCGCGACATGCTCAAGCGCTGGCAGGACATCCGCGACGACCTGCCGGCCCTGCGGCACGTGGTGCTGCTCGACGGCGCCGAGGAGGCGGACGCCCCGGGCGTGCTCGGCTGGGACGAGCTGGTCCGCCGGGGCCGCGAGGCCCTGGCCGCCGACCGGTCCGGCTTCGAGGAGCTCCGGGGCCGGGTCGTCCCCGAGGACAACGCCGCCCTGCTCTACACCTCCGGGACCACCGGCCCGCCCAAGGGCGTGCTCCTGACCCACCACAACCTGCTCTTCGAGTCCACCGCGCTGGACCGGCTGACCGGGCTGTCGCCCGAGGGCAGCTCCGTCTCCTACCTGCCCCTGGCCCATATCGCCGAGCGGGTGCTGTCGATCTACGGGCCGCTGACCATGCGGACCCACGTCTGGTTCTGCCCCGAGCCGGCCCAGGCGGTGGAGTACGTGCGCGAGGCCCGGCCGACGATCTTCTTCGGCGTGCCCCGGGTCTGGGAGAAGGTGCGGGCCGGCATCAACGCCAAGCTGGCCGCCGAGGAGAACGAGCGCAAGCGGAAGATCACCCAGAAGGCGGTCGAGACCGGCCTTGAGGTCGTCCGCCGCCAGCAGCGGGGCG
Source organism: Actinomycetes bacterium (assembly GCA_030152105.1). Next base: position 3,801 of record JASLIH010000285.1, on the reverse strand, counting down.
AGGCGGTGCCGTTCGGCCTGCGGGCCAGGCACGCCGTGCTCGAGCGGCTGGTGCTGGCCAAGGTCAGGCAGGCCATCGGCCTGGACCGCTGCGCCTTCGCCTCCAGCGCGGCCTCGCCCCTGGCCGTCGACGTGGCCGAGTTCTTCGCCGCCCTCGGCCTGCCCCTGGTCGAGGTCTACGGCATGACCGAGACCACCGGGGTGGCCACCGGCAACCGCCCCGGCAAGGTCAAGATCGGCACCGTCGGCCCGGCCCTGGCCGGGGTGGAGATCCGCCTGGCCGCCGACGCCGAGGTGCTGGTCCGGGGGCCGGTCAACACCCCCGGCTACTTCAGGCAGCCGGAGGCGACGGCCGAGCTGATCGACGCCGAGGGCTGGCTCCACACCGGCGACGTCGGCGAGCTGGACGACGACGGGTACCTCAGGATCGTCGACCGCAAGAAAGAGCTGATCATCACCTCCAGCGGCAAGAACCTGTCCCCGGCCAACATCGAGGGCCTCCTCAAGGAGCACCCGCTCATCGGCCAGGTCCTGGTCTACGGCGACGACCGGCCCTACGTGGTCGCCCTGATCGTGCTCGACCACGAGCTCGCCCCCGCCTGGGCCGCCCGCAACGGCCTCGCCGAGGACGACCTGGCCGCCCTGGCGGCCCACGAGCAGGTGCTCGCCGAGGTCCAGCTCGCCGTCGACGCCGCCAACCAGCGCCTGGCCCGGATCGAACAGGTCAAGCGCTTCGAGATCCTCCCGGTGGAGTGGACCGCCGAGAGCGAGGAGCTCACCCCCACCCTCAAGTTGCGCCGCCGCATCATCCACGCCAAATACGCCGAACGCATTGAAGTCCTGTACCAGGGCTGACAAGCCGGCGCGCGACCACGGCCTGCCGACCCGCGGAGGCCGGGTCGCTCGTCCCGCCCCCGCGCGCGGCGCAACACGACCCTCCGGTGCCGGGTCCCCCGGTGGGGGAGCGTAGCCGACCGGGAAGAGGGCGAGCCTCCGGTTGTCCACAGCCCGGTTGTCACCGCCGGTGGTTCATGACCGGGTGGGGTGCCGGCGGGGTCGGTCAGCGGCGTAGCAGCCTGACCCGGCGGCGGGCCTGGACGGCGTTGGCCACGGCCATCAGGTCGTCGCCGTCGTCGCCGGCCGCCGCGGGGCCGTCGGCGGATCGCCGGCCGGTGTCGGCCAGGTCGGCCCAGAGCACGGCCCATGCCGCCTCTGGCCGCACCGGTTCCTCTCGCGCCGGGGGCGCGGGCGGGGTCGCCCGGGACCGGGCCTGCTCGTCCGGGGGCGCGGGCGGGGCCGGCCGGGACCAGCCCTGGTCGGCCCAGGACTCGGAGGGGGGCGACTCTGGAGGGGGACCGGTCGTGGCGGCCGGCGCCGATTGGGGGGGCGGGGCTGGGCGGGGCGAGCTGGGGGCGGCGCCGAGGAGGTGCTCGGCCACCGACTGGACCATCGGCTCGACGAACACGCTCCGGACCGCGGCCTCACCGGCCGGGCCGCCCCGGCCGGGGTCGGCGAACGAGCGGATGGCCGACCGGACGGCCACCTCGTCGTGGCCTCGCCCGGCCAGCGCCCTGGCCAGCGCCTCGACCAGCGGGTCCCCGAACCCGGCGGGCCGCCGTCCCTCGCGTCCCCCGCCCGTCGCCTGGGCCCGCCGCTCCGGTCGGGCCCGGGTCGCCGGCTCGGCCCGGGTCGCCGGCTCGGCCCGCGGCACCGGTTGGTCCTGGGGCGGTGGCGCCTGGGCCCGGACCGGCGGGGGCGCGGGCTCGGTCCGCCGCTCCGGCTGGGCCCGTTCCGGTTGGTGGGGCGCCGGCTGCGGCTGGGGTGGTGGAGGGGGGTCCGGGGGTTGGCTGGGGCGGCGGGCGGCACGCTCGGCGCGTTCCAGGTCCGTGTGGCGGCGCAGCCAGAACTGCAGCGGGGCCGTGTCCGGGTCCAGTTCGCGGGCCTCCTCGACCCCGTGCTCCTCGTACAGGTGGCGGAACAGCGCCTCGGGGCTGTCGATGACCTCGTGGTCGGCGTCGGAGAACATGGCGGCCCCCTGCTTTCGAACGTGTGTTCGAGTGTAACAGCCGCGTCCATCGCCCGGCCAGCCCGACGGGGAAGGCTCACCGACGAAACTTATCGTCTTGACAACAATAATCTTCGGCTCTAGGGTTGTCGGCATGTTGGACGTGGCGGTGATCGGGGACCCGGCGGCGGCGGAGGTGTCGCTCGACCCGGTGCGGGCGCGGCTCCTGGCCGAGCTGGCGGAGCCGGCCTCGGCGACCAAACTGGCCGCCCGGGTCGGGCTGCCCAGGCAGAAGGTGAACTACCACCTGCGGGCGCTGGAGCGGCACGGCCTGGTCGAGCTGGTGGAGGAGCGGCGCAAGGGCAACTGCACCGAACGGGTGCTCCGGGCCACGGCGGGTTCGTACGTGATCTCGCCGGCGGCGCTGGCCGCCGTCCAGCCCGACCCCGACCGCGCCCCCGACCGGGTGTCGGCGGCCTGGCTCCTGGCGGTGGCGTCCCGGCTGGTGCGCGACGTCGGCGACCTGATCACCGGCTCGGCCAGGACGCGCCAGCGGGTGGCCACCTTCGCGGTCGACGGCGAGGTCCGCTTCGCCTCGGCGGCCGACCGGGCCGCCTTCGCCGAGGAGCTTGCCGGCGCCGTCGCCGACCTGGTCGCCAGGTACCACCGTCCCGCGGCCGCCGGCGGTCGCGACCACCGCGTGGTCGTGGCCCTGCACCCCGCGGTCAAGCCTGAGACGAAGGAGCCCTAGCCATGCCCCACGAGTTCCAGCTGCGCAAGGCGATCACCCTCGACGCCACCCCCGAGCAGGTCTGGGAGGCGATCGCCACCGGACCCGGAATCGACGGCTGGTTCATGGGCCGCAACCAGGTCGAGCCCCGCGAGGGGGGCAGGTCCTCGATGACCATCGGCGGCCAGACCGAGGAGAGCGTCGTCACCGCCTGGGAGCCGCCGCGCCGCTTCGCCTTCCGCGCTGGCAGCCCGGACGGATCGCAATGGATGGCCTTCGAGTGGCTGATCGAGGGCCGCGACGACGGCACCTGCGTGCTGCGGCTGGTGCAGAGCGGCGTCCTCGGCGACGACTGGGAGACCGAGTACGACGCCCTCGGCAAGGGCTGGGACATGTACCTCCACCAGCTCGCCCAGTACCTCGACCACTTCCGCGGCCGCCCGGTGGCCCCGGTGCTGGCCATGCAGCCAGGGGCCGGCGACGCCGACCACGTCTGGTCGGTGCTCTCCGGCGCGCTCGGGCTCGACCACCCCGCGACCGAGGGCGACAAGGTGCGCCTCACCCCGGAAGGGCTGGCGCCCATCGAGGGCGTGGTCGACTACGTGTCCCCCGTGGCCCTCGGCATCCGCACCGACGACGGGCTGTACCGGTTCATCCGCGGGTTCGACGGTTCGGTCGCCGTCGGGCACCATCTCTTCTCCGACGTCGACCCCGAGGCGGCCGAGCGGGCCTGGCAGGCCTGGCTCAGCAGGGTGTTCGAGGCAAGCTGACGACATGGCAAGGAGGCCAGCGGCATGACCGACCCCACCATCTCGACCGGCGACAGCGGCTACGCCCCGGTGCACGGCCTCCAGATGTACTACGAGGTCCACGGGGGCGGGAGCGGGCGGCCGCTGGTCCTGCTCCACGGCAACCTGTCCACCATCGGCGTCGACTTCGGCGGGATCATCCCGTCGCTGGCCAAGCGCCGCCAGGTCATCGGCGTGGAGCAGCAGGCCCACGGCCACACCGCCGACATCGACCGCCCGCTGTCCATCCAGAACTGGACCAGCGACACCGTCGCCCTG
>JASLIH010000258.1 GCA_030152105.1 Actinomycetes bacterium | reverse complement strand
CCGGTCAGTGATCGGCAGGGGCTCAGGCGTCCTTGATGACGTCCTTCGCCTTCTCGCCGGCCTGCGGGAGATTGGCCTTGGCCTGGTCGGCCCGGCCGGCCGCCTCCAGCTCCTCGTCGTCGGTGGCCCGGCCGATGGTCTCCTTGGTCTTGCCCTTCAGCTCCTCGCCCTGGTTGCGAAGCTTGTCGTCGGTTGCCACTGGGCATCACCTCCACCGCCTGGCTGCCCACCGATCCCCGGCCGCAAACGGTCAGGAGACGCGGCCGGGGGCCGGCCAGGGGCCGTCGACCCGGCGGGCCGAGACCAGGAAGCCGGTGTGGCCGATCATGCGGTGCTCGGGCCGGACGGCCAGGCCGTCGACGTGCCAGGGGCGGAAGATGGCCTCCGAGGTCTCCACCAGCCCGAAGCCTCCCGAGCTCTCCAGGGCCTCGACCAGCCGCATGACCTGGGGCACGGTGGCCACGAAGCAGACCAGCGTCCCGCCCGGGTGCAGGGCGGCGGCGGCGCCGGGCACGACCAGCCACGGCTCCAGCAGGTCGAGCAGGACCCGGTCCAGGGGGCCGAGGTCGCCGATGCCTTCGACGACGTCGCCCTCGTGGAGCTCGAAGCCGTCGGGGGGCTTGCCGAACCAGCGCTCGACGTTGCGCCGGGCCTGCTCGGCGAAGTCGGGGCGGCGCTCGAAGGAGTGCAGCCGCCCGCCGGGGGCGAGCGCCTGGAGCAGGGCGATGGACAGGGCCCCGGAGCCGGCACCGGCCTCGGCCACGGTCAGGCCCGGCTGGACGTCGGCCGCCATCACCATCAGGGCCAGCACCTTGGGGTAGATGACCTGGGCGCCGCGGGGCATCTTGACCACCCAGTCGGCCAGGGTGGGCCGCAGCACGAGCAGCTTCTGGCCGAGGTCGGTGCGGGCCACGGTGCCCTCGGCCGACCCGATCAGCTCGTCGTGGGCCAGGCGGCCCTTGTGGGTGTGGAAGGTCGCCCCCCGCTCCAGGGTGATCAGGTAGCGGCGCCCCTTGACGTCCTGGAGCAGCACCCGCTCCCCCGCCTCCACTGGTTTGACCGGGGCACCCCCTTGGGGTTCCCCGGACCCCTCCGTTGGCTTCACCCGGCGCTGACCTCGACGACGGGGAGGGGCTTGACCAGGCGGGCCTTGGAGCGGCAGAAGGCGCAGATCGCCTCGGTGGCCGGGTCCTCGGGGGCCTGGGTGGTCATGCCGCAGCGGGCGCACTCGGTCAGGTCGGCGTCGTCGGCCACCTTGAGCAGGGCGGCGGCCCGGTCCAGGTAGCCGAACAGGAAGTTGTGCTTGGTGCCGGGGGCCGCCTCCTCCATCTGGTTGAGGGTCTCCTTGTGCCGCATCTGGGTGTTCCCGGCGACCAGGGGGCACTCCTCGACCACGTAGTCGATGCCCTTGAGCACGCAGTAGGCGGCGGTCTCGCGCTCGGCCACCCGGTACAGCGGCTTGACCTTCTTGACCAGGCCGGGGCGGGTCGCCTCCAGGACCGGGAACTGGCGGGCCATGGCCGCGGTGTCCCAGCGCAGGGTGTTGCCGAACAGGACGGCGGCCTCGTCGTCGAGGTTGTGGCCGGTGCAGACCACGTCGTAGCCGCCGTCGAGGGCGGCCCGGTTGAACACGTAGCGCTTGGACAGCCCGCACACCCCGCAGGAGGAGCGGCCGCCCTTGCCGGCCGCCTCCGGGATCGTGTAGCCGTGCTCACCGGCCAGGTCGTGGACCAGGAGGGCGGCGCCCCGCTCGGCCGCGAACTCCTGGCAGACGGCCTTGGAGCGCTCGGAGTAGGCGCCGATGCCCAGGCTCAGGTAGAGGCCGTCGGCCTGGTAGCCGAGCTCCAGCAGCAGGTCCCAGAGGGCCAGGGAGTCCTTGCCGCCCGAGACCGCGACCAGCACCCGGTCGGTGTGGCCGACCATCCGGTACTTGGCGATGGCCCGGGTGACCTGCTGGCCGACGTAGTGGAGGAAGCAGTCGCGGCAGAAGGCGGCGTTGTGCCGCCGGACCTCCATGACGACGGCCCCGCGGCAGCGCTTGCAGCGCATCGCCATCGGTCAGCTCCCCCCGATCCACCGGGGGGCTACCGCCTTCGGCTCCATGAGCCCCCCGGATCCCCCGCTGATGGCGAACCGGACCTCGACCTTGTCACCGTCGCGGAGCTCGTCCTGGCTGGTCAGCAGGGCGCCGTCGCGGATCACGAGGACCGCCCCGGGGAGGACCTCGAGGCGGGCCAGCAGGTCGGCGACCCGGCGCACGTCGGCCACCTCGACGACGCGGTCGGGCGGTCTGAGGCGGGCGGTGACAAGCATGGGCAAAGGCTACCCGCGCTCGGCCCGCCCGGCGAGCAGCTCCTGCCGCACGGCGGAGCGTTCGCCCTGGGTGGCGGCCTGCCACAGGAACAGGCCGAGGACGACCTGGGGCAGCCAGCGGGCCGTCTGCTGCCACAGGCTGGCCCCGGCGCCGCCGAGGACGAGGACGGCGGCCAGGACGCGGCCGGCGGCGGCGGTGACCCTGGTCGCGAGCAGGCGCCGGCCGGTGAGCCACCAGACCAGCGCCCGGGCCACCCGGCCGCCGTCCAGGGGGAACCCGGGCAGCAGGTTGAAGCCGGCCACCACCAGGTTGCCGACGAACAGCCAGGCCAGCAGGTCCCCGGGCGGGCCGGCGACCCGCCAGCTGGCCAGGTCGAGCAGGCCGGCCAGGGTCACCGAGGCCAGCGGGCCGGCCATGGCCACCAGGGCCTCGTCGCCGGGGTCGGCCGGCTCCCCGGCGATCCGGGCCACCCCGCCGAACACGAACAGCCGGATCTCGGTCGTCGGCACCCCGACGGCCCTGGCCACCACGGCGTGGGCCAGCTCGTGGGCCAGGACGCAGCCGAAGAACGCGACCGCGAACAGCCCCGACCACAGCACCGCCGCCACCCCGGTGGCCGCCGGCGCCCACAGCTCCCGGCTCAGGGCCACGACCACGGCCAGCCCGGCGAACCACGACAGGTCGAGGCGCACCGGGATGCCGAGCACCTGCCCCAGCCCGATCCCGGCCCCGACCCGCCGGGGCACGCCCCGGGTCACTCGTCGAGCAGGCCGAGGCCCCGGGCCCAGGAGGTGGCGTAGGCGGCGATCGAGGCCTTCTCGGCCTCGGGGCTGACGGTCAGCGGCTCCAGGCACTCGATCATGACCGCGACCTCGTCGGTCATGACCTTGGCGGCCGCGCCCTCGGCCGCGCCCGGCTGGGGGCCGTGGTGGACACCCGCCGGGTGCAGGGTGGCCATGCCGCGGTCGATCCCCTTGCGGCTGAAGAAGTCGCCGTCGTGGTAGAAGAGCAGCTCGTCGTTGTCGATGTTGGAGTGGTAGAAGGGCACCCGCAGCGCCCCCGGCTCGGTCTCGAACGGGCGCGGCGCGAAGGTGGCGATGTCGAAGCCGCGGCACCGGAAGGTGGTGTGGACGCTCGGCGGCAGGTGGTAGCGGGGGCTGACCACCGGCCGGAAGTCGGCCACGTTCAGGCGGTACGGCGCCAGGTCGCCCTGCCAGCCGACCACGTTCAGCGGGTGGTGGGGGAAGGTGAAGGTGGTCACCTCGCCCCGGCGCCGGACCCGGACCCGGAACTCCCCCCGCTCGTCGTGGGGGTCGGGCTCGGGCGTCTCCAGGACCCCGGGGTCGAACAGGGCGTGGTGGCCGAGCAGCCCCTTGTCGGGCAGGACGAACTCGTCCCCGGAGATCAGCAGGAAGAAGTTGTCGTCGGTGGAGGGGACGACCCGGTGGGTGGTGCCCTTGGGCACGACCAGGTAGTCGCCGGGCCGGAACTGGAGGGGGCCGTAGTCGGTCTCCAGCAGCCCCTCCCCGCGGTGGACGAAGTAGACGACGTCGCCGTCGGCGTCGCGGACGAAGAACGGCATCGGCTGCGAGCGGCGCGACACCAGCACGGTCAGGTCCCGGTTGGACAGCACCACCAGCGGGTCACCCTCGGGATCGGTCTGATCTGGCGGGGCGAGCTGGTTCCAGTCAAAGGCCCACGGGTGCAGCGGCCCCTCGACCTTGACCCAGGCCGTGGGCGGGGCGGTGCGGTACAGGTGCGAGGCCCGGCCGGTGAACGCCTGGCGGCCGTGCTCCTCCTCGACGGTGCCCTCCGGCAGGTCGACGTGGGCCTGCCGGGAGGCCAGGCCCTTGCGCTGCGGGATCATCCGCTCGCCCCCTTTGGCGTTCGACTCCTCAGGTGGGCAGGGTAGCGCGCAGCGAGGCGGCCAGGGCGGCCGGCATGGCGTCGCCGGCCTCGACGCGGCCGGCGCCCAGGTGGGCGGCCAGCCGGCCGGCGGCGGCGGCCGTCGCGGCCACCGCCTCGGCCGGGTCGGCGCCCGGTTCCAGGTGCAGGCCGCGCAGCAGCAGCCGGCCGGCCTGGCGGTCGTGCTTGGGGTCGACCCTTGCGACCAGCCGACCGCCGGCCAGCACGGGCATGGTGTAGTAGCCATGGACCCGCTTTCCGGCGGGCACGTACACCTCCAGGCGGTAGCGGAAGCCGAACAGCCGCTCGGTGCGCTCCCGGGACCACACGAGGGAGTCGAACGGGCTCAGCAGCACCGGCGGGTGGGCCACCCGGCGCGGTACCCGGGTCCCACCGAGCAGGTAGGCCGCCTTGGCCCAGCCCTCGACGGCGACCTGCTGGAGCAGCCCGGCGGCGACCAGCTCGGCCAGGGCGGCCCGGGCCTGGGCGGACGGCAGCCGGTAGTAGTCGGCCAGGTCGGCGGCGGTCCCGACCCCGAGGGCGCGGGCGGCCAGCAGGGTCAGCTCGGCCGCGGCCTCGGCCGCGGTCGGCTCGGAGGTGTCGACCCCTGGGGGCAGGACCCGCTCGGCCAGGTCGTAGCGGCGCTCGAAGTTGACCCGGTCGTGGACCAGCAGGGTCCCGCAGTCGAACAGGTCCTCGAGCACGTGCTTGGCCGGGGCCCAGTCCCACCAGCTGCCCCGGCGGGGCCCGTCGGGGTCGCGGAAGGCCGAGGCGGCCAGCGGCCCCTCGGCCCGGATGCGGTCCAGCACCGGGCCGTACAGGTGCTGGTGGCGGCGGCGGATGTCGACCCACCAGCCGCGGGTGGCCTTGGCGAGGCGCCGCATCCGGGGCAGGCACAGCCGGAAGCTGGCCATGGGCAGGAACGAGGCGGCGTGGCCCCAGTACTCGAAGCCGGCCCGGCGCCGGTAGACGACCCGGTCGAAGGCGGCCCGGTCGTGGGCGCCGGCCCGGGCGTGGAGGACGAGCTCGTGGCTGCGGGCGACCACGTTGATGGAGTCGATCTGGATGGCCCCGAGCCGCTCCAGGGTGGCCCGCAGGGTGGCCGGGCCGGCCGGGGCCGCCCGGGCCGGGGCGGCCAGGCCCTGGGCGGCCAGCGCCACCCGCCTGGCCTGGTCGAGGGAGAGGGCGTCGGGCATGTGCGAGAACCCTAGCCGATGCCTGGGACGGCCCGCTCCGGGGCCCTCACCGCCCGGGCGGCTGGTCGGGTAGGGTGCGTCCATGGACCGGATGCCGGTGGTGGCCGGCGACGCCCACCGTGCCCACGACCCGCCGTACGAGGTCAACTACGGCGAGGTCGTCCGGCCGGTGTACGAGCGGGTGGAGCGGGCCGAGCGGATCCGGGACGCGCTGGCCGCGGCCGGGCACCCGCTGGTCGAGCCGGCGGCCCACGGCCTTGACGCGGTCCTGGCCGTGCACGAGCCGGCCCTGGTCGGGTTCCTGGAGCAGGCGTGGCCGGCCTGGCGGGCGGCCGGCGGCCCCGAGGTGCTGATCCCCGACACCTTCGCCATCGGACGCTTCGCCGGGAGCGGCGGCCGCGACCCGGGAGGCGGCATCGGCCGGCCCGGCTGGTTCTGCTTCGACACCGCCACCCCGGTGGTCGCCGGCAGCTTCGGCGCCGCCGTGGCCGCCGCCGACGCCGCCCTCACCGCCGCCGACCTGGTCGCTGGCGGGGCCCCGGCCGCCTACGCCCTCTGCCGGCCTCCCGGCCACCACGCCGGCCCCGGCTACTACGGCGGCTTCTGCCTGCTCAACAACGCCGCCATCGCGGCCAGGTGGCTGGCCCGGCGGGGCCGGGTGGCGGTGGTCGACGTCGACTTCCACCACGGCAACGGCACCCAGGAGATCTTCTGGGAGGACCCCGAGGTGCTGTACGTGTCCCTGCACGGCGACCCGGCCGGCCACTACCCGCACTTCACCGGGGCCGCCGACGAGACCGGCGGCGGCCCCGGCCGGGGCGCCAACCGCAACCTCCCCCTGCCCGACGGCACCGGCGACGACGCCTACCTTGAGGCCCTGGCCGAGGCGATGGCCCTGGTGGCCGCCTTCGACCCGGCGACCCTGGTCGTCTCGGCCGGGTTCGACACCTTCGAGCGCGACCCGATCGGCGCGTTCGCGGTCACCACCGACGGCTTCCGGCGTGTCGGCGCCGCCCTGGCCGGGGCCGGCCGCCCGACCCTGGTCGTCCAGGAGGGCGGCTACGCCGTCGAGGACCTCGGGGCCAACGCGGTCGCCCTGCTCGAGGGGGTCCAGGCCGGCGGCTGAACGGTCGTACCTCCCGAGCAGGAGCTTTGCGAGGTATGTCTTGACAACCGCGAGCTGGGCGAGCAGGCTTGCCCTCCCACGCCTGATGGTTTCAGGGTGCGCCAAGGTCGGCCACGTCGGCGGCCAGCCGGCGCGTCAGGGGTTCGAGTCCCCTCACCCTGACCGAGCCGGGCCCTCGCGGCCCTCGTCTCCTTCGAGATGGCGCTCGCCCTGGCCGATGTAGATCTGGCGGGGCCGGGCGATCTTCTGCTCGGGGTCGTTGAGGTTCTCCTCCCACTGGGCCAGCCAGCCCGGCATCCGGCCGATGGCGAACAGCACCGGGAACATCTCGACCGGGAAGCCCATGGCCTCGTAGATGATGCCCGAGTAGAAGTCGATGTTGGGGTACAGCTTCTTGGAGACGAAGTAGTCGTCCTCGAGGGCGATCCGCTCCAGCTCGACCGCGATCTCGAGCAGCGGGTTGAGCCCGGTGACCTTGAAGACGTCCTCGGCCACCTGCTTGATGATCTTGGCCCGGGGGTCGTAGTTCTTGTAGACCCGGTGGCCGAAGCCCATCAGCTTCATCTCGCCCTGCTTGACCCGCTCGACGTACGCCGGGACCTGGTCGACCGAGCCGATCTCGTTCAGCATCCGCAGCACCAGCTCGTTCGCCCCGCCGTGCAGGGGCCCGTACAGGGCGGCCACGGCGGCCGCGGCGGCCGAGAACGGGTCGACCCGGGAGCTGCCGACGGCCCGCATGGCGTTGGTCGAGCAATTCTGCTCGTGGTCGGCGTGGAGGGTGAACAGCACGTCCAGGGCGTGCTCGAGCACCGGGTCGGGGTGGTACTTGGGCTCCCCCATCTTCCACATGAGGTTGAGGAAGTTGCCGGCGTACGACAGCTCGTTGTCGGGGTAGGGGTAGGGGTGGCCCTGGGAGTGGCGGTAGGCGTAGGCGGCCAGGGTGGGGATCTTGGCGATCAGCCGGACGACCTGGCGGCGCCGGACGGCAGGGTCGTTGATCCGCTTGGCGTCGGGGTAGAAGGTCGACAGCGCCCCCACCGTCCCGACCAGGATGCCCATCGGGTGGGCGTCGTGGTGGAAGCCGTCGATGAACTTCTTGATGTTCTCCTTGACGAAGGTGTGGTGGTTGACCTGGTCGGTCCACTCGGCCAGCTGCCCCTGGTCGGGCAGGTCGCCGGAGACCAGCAGCCAGGCCACCTCCATGAAGCTGACCCGCTCGGCCAGCTCCTGGATCGGGTAGCCGCGGTAGCGCAGGATCCCCTGGTCGCCGTCGATGTAGGTGATGGCGCTGCGGCAGCTGGCCGTGTTCATGAACGCCGGGTCGTAGGAGAGCAGCCCGAAGTCGTCGTCGTCGACCTTGATGTCGCGCAGCGCCATGGCCCGGATGGCCCCGTCCTTGATGGGGATCTCGTAGGTCCGCCCGGTCCGGTTGTCGGTCACGCTAAGTGTGTTCTCGTCGGTCATGGTGGTCCTCCTGGACACAGCTTAGCTGGCGGCGACGGCGGCGCGGTCGAGCAGCCAGGTGACCGAGCCGCCGGCCGACCGGACGGCCGCGACCGCCCGGGTCACGGGCAGGCGGTCGTCACCGGCCCGGGCCCGGGCGACCGCTCCGGCCTTGCCGGCGCCGGCGGCCAGGACCAGCAGCCGCTCGGTCCCGGCGAGGGCGGCCAGGGTCAGGCTGACCCGGTCGGGCGGCGGCTTGGGACTGTCGTGGACCGGCACGACCAGGCGGTCGCCGACCTCGACCTCGGGACGTCCGGGAAACAGCGACAGGCAGTGGCCGTCCTCCCCCACCCCGAGCCAGACGACCTCGAGGCGCGGGGCCCCGCCGGGGGCGGCCGGCAGGGCGGCGAGGGTGGCCTGGTAGGCGTCGGCGGCCGGCTCGGCCCCGAGCTCGCCCTGGGGGCGCAGGAGGTGGTGGGCGGGGACGGGGACGTGGTCGAGCAGGGCGGCGGCGGCCTGGCCCCAGTTGGAGTCGGGGTGGTCGGGGGGCACGCAGCGCTCGTCGCCCATGGCCACCCGGACCCGGTCCCACTCGACCCCGGCCCGGAGGTCGTGGGCGGCCAGGCGCCGGTAGGCGGCCGCCGGCGTGCTCCCGCCGGTCAGCACCCAGGTGGCCCTGCCGTGAGCCTCGACCGCCGCCTCCAGGTCGGTTATGGCCGCCCGGGCGGCCGCCTCGGCCAGCTCGCCGGGCCCCTCGACCACCTGGACGCGTTCTGCCAGCGCTGTCACTCCGGCACCAGGACCGCCGCCTCGGCCAGGGCGTCCTCGAACACCCGGTCGCGGCCGAACAGCTGCAGCTCCGCGCCCAGACCGGCCGGGCCGGTGGACGGGTCGGGGCTGCGGCCGACCTTGCGCCGCCCGGTGGGCTGGCCGGGGACCTCGACGGTGGCCACCAGGTGGCCCGGCGGGGCCTCGACCCGGACGCTGGCCGGGCCGTCGTCGGTCTCCATCTCCAGGTGGGCCCGGGTCAGGTTGGAGGAGCCGATGCCGGCCACGACCCGGACCTGGCAGCCCCCGGCGGGGGTGCGGTAGGCGGCGCCCAGCTCGTCGCCGGCCTGGCTGACCGACTCCAGCTCCCAGCCCAGCCGGGAGGCGAACCAGCCGACCAGCTCCTGGCCGGCGGTCGGCTCCACCGAGTCGACCCGCAGCCAGCGCAGCCGGTCAAGGGCCGGGCGCAGCTGGGGGCTGCTGAACGGGGCGGCCAGCAGCTCCCGCCAGGGGGTGAGCCGCCCCCAGGCGCAGTCGGTGACGGCCGGCTCCAGCACCCCGACCACCGCGGCCAGGCGGCGCAGGTCGGCCACCGGGTCGGTGAAGGCGGCCGAGTCGACGATCAGCCGGTCGGTCACCGAGGTCAGCTCGTGGAACACCTCCTCGCCGAACGGCGGGGTCCCCTCCCACCAGGTGAACACCGGCAGCTCGGGCAGGAGCAGGGGCAGGACCACCGCGCTCAGGTGCCGGGGGTGGACGTTGGTCTGGACCACCACCTCCTCCCAGACCACCTCGGGGCCGGAGGCGGGGCGGCGGTTGACCACCCGGGCCCAGGAGCGCACCCCCTGGCGGCCCTCGGGCGGCTCGGCGATCAGCACGACACAGCGCGAGGGGGCGCGGCTGCCCAGCTCCTCGACCGCGGCCAGGGCCCGCTGCCCGGCGGCCCGGGTGGGGGTGACCACCACCAGGTTGGCCACACTGGCCCGGGACACGGCCCCGCCGCCGTTCTCGCCCAGCGCCCGCTGGCGCTCCAGGGCCTGCTCGATCTCGCCCGGCGGGACCTCCTCGAACGCCTCCGCCGTCTGGCCTTGATTCACGGTGCACCCCTCCGGGGGGTCGTCATGGCCGGCGCCAGCGGCGGCCGGGGCGGCCTCTGGCGATCAGCTCGTCGGCGGCCTTGGGGCCCCAGCTGCCGGCCTCGTAGCTGGGGAACTCGGGGGGCGGCGCCTCGGCCCACCGGTCCAGGATCGGCTGGACGGCCTGCCAGGCCTGCTCGACCTCGTCCCAGCGCGGGAACAGGGTCGGGTCGCCCAGCATCACGTCCAGCAGTAGCCGCTCGTAGGCGTCGGGCAGGTCGTCGGAGAACGAGGTGCCGTAGGAGAAGTCCATGCTGACCGAGCGGACCTCCATCGACGGGCCCGGGACCTTGGCCCCGATCCGCAGGGTGATGCCCTCGTCGGGCTGGATCCGCAGCACCAGCGAATTCGGCTCCAGCCCGTCCTGGGCGGCCTCGCCGAAGGGCAGGTGGGGGGCCGACTTGAACTGGACCACGACCTCGGTGGCCCGCTTGGGCAGGCGCTTGCCGGTGCGCACGTAGAACGGCGTGCCCGCCCAGCGCCAGTTGTCGACCCGCAGCTCGGCGGCCACATAGGTCTCGACCACCGAGTCGGGGTGGACGTCGGGCTCCTCGCGGTAGCCGGGGACCTCCTTGCCGTCGATCCAGCCTGGCCCGTACTGGCCACGGACCACTCCTGCGTCGACCGCCTCGCCCTCCAGGTGGCGCAGCGCCTTGAGCACCTTGGCCTTCTCGTTGCGGACGTCCTCGGGCTCGAAGCTGGCCGGCGGCTCCATGGCCACCAGGGCCAGCACCTGGAGCTCGTGGTTCTGGAAGATGTCGCGGATGGCCCCGGCGGTCTCGT
>JASLIH010000197.1 GCA_030152105.1 Actinomycetes bacterium | reverse complement strand
GGCGACGCCGACCACGACGGCTTCGCCGACTTGGCCGCCGGCGTCATGGTCGAGGACGTCGGGACGGTCCTGGACGCCGGCGCGGTCCAGGTCTTGTACGGGTCGGCGGCCGGGCTGACCTCCGCCGGTGCCCAGCTCTGGACCGAAGACAGCCCTGGGGTCCCGGACCAGGCCGAGATCGACGACAACCTCGGCTTCTCGGTCGCCCTGAGCGACAACGACAGCGACGGCGACGCCGACCTGGCCGCCGGGGCGATCGGGGAGCCGGTCGGCAACGCCGGCGCGGCTGGCGCGGTCGCGGTGCTTGCTGGGTCGCCGGCCGGGTTGACCGCGGCCGGCAGCCGGCTCCTGACCCAGGACAGCCCCGGCGTGCCCGGGTCCGCCGAGATCGGCGACCGACTGGGATTCAAGCTGGCGGTGGGTGACTTCGACGGGGACGGCCGCGCCGATGACGCTGCCGGCGCCTGGACCGAGGGGGTCGGACCCAACCCCCAGGCCGGCGCGGTCAACGTGCTGTACGGCTCGGCGGCCGGGCTGACCGGGGCCGGGAGCCAGGTCTTCACCCAGGACAGCCCCGGAGTGCCCGGGACCGCTGAGCACGACGACCTGTTCGGCGGCGCGTTGGCCGCCGACAACTGACGTCGCCGGCATACGGCGTCCCTCCCGGCTGGTGAACCCCGCGCCCCAGGACCGACATCCTTCACGCTGGTGTGGTGAGGCTGCTAGGTCGGCGGCATGGGTCGGCCTTGGCTGGTGGATGCGATCAGCGGTGGGCAATGGCCAGCAGGTGGGCGCTTGCCCCGAGCAGGCTCGGCTCGGTCTCGACGCGGCGGATGGCGGCTAGGAGCCGCTCGCGGCGGGCTGGGTCGGCGAGTCGCCGCTCGATGTCGGGCAGCATCCAGGCCGGTCCCTCGACGGCGAACACGGCGTGCAGCCGAAGGCCAGCCTCGCCGACTTCCTGGGCGAGGTCCTCGGGCAGGTGGAAGTAGGCGGTGGTGAACCACTCCGGCCGCCCGGTCGGGTTGCGGTGCTGCCCCTCGCGCACGTCCCGTTCCACGATTGCCTCGAAGCCAGGCTCGTCCAGGTAGCCACGCAGCAGGCCGTCCAGCGTGGAGGCAAAGCGGGAGATGGCCGCCCCGGCCAGCACTCCGCCCGGGCGCAGTACCCGCCGCGCCTCGACCAGCGCCCTGATCCGGTCGGCCCGCTCGGTCAGGTGGTACAGGGGGCCGAACAACAAGGCGGCGTCGACGCTGGCGTCGGGCCGGTCCAGCTGCCGGGCGTCACCGACGGTGGCGCTGGCCAGCGTACCGTCCGGCTGCTCGGCCGAGGCGCGGAGCGCCTGCTGGATGTGCCGCGCCAGCGGGTCGACCAGATGCACCTGGTAGCCCTGGGCGGCCAGGGGCAGGGCGTAGACCCCGGCGGCCCCGCCGACGTCCAGCACGACCGCCGGTGGGGGCGGCAGGTGGCGGCCGAGCAGCTCCCAGGTCCGCACGCGTTCCGGGCTCCAGGGTCCGAGCCGCTGCTGCTCGGACACGCTGGCGTAGTGGGCGGCGATCTCCGGGTCGAGTTGCTCGTGATCGCCCATCCTGGAGCTCCTCCTGGTGGTCACACGACGGTGGCTGGCGCACCTGGGCGGGATCGTAGCGGTCCAACAGCTTGAACAGTTGCCTGGCCACCGCTCGCTTCAGGCACCGGCGAACATCCCTTGCAAGTGGTGCTCCTGGCCGAGAGCTTGGCACGTGCCCGCCGGGACGAGGGTGGCGGTGGGGACTTGCGCTGCCTTGAAGGTCGAGTGGAGCGCCGTCAGACCGCCCGAGACGCAGACGTCACCAGATGGTTGGCATGATGGCCGGGCTGGTCGCACGAGGCGCACCCGAGCGCTCGACCCCGAACGCAGCGCGACCCAGCACAAAGCCAGGGTCGCGACGATCACCAGAAGGTGCAGGACATGGAAGATGGCTACACCCAGCTTGGCACCGTGCTGACAGACCAGCGTCCCAAGGACAGTGAGGGAGATGGCGTCATCGTCGTCGGCCGTTTCAAGGGCGATCCCTACGACGGCGTTCAGCTCAGCTATGACGCTGGCCGGCGAAACCTGTACCTGACCCCAGAGGGGGCGCTGCGCCTGGCATTCCTGCTCGCGGCGGCGGTCGAACGGGCTATCGACATCCGGTAGGGATCAACACCACTAGGTGACGCGCTGGACGAACGCGAGGGCGGTGTCGGCGACCTCACGCCAGCCGCTGTCGATGGTCAGCGCGTGCCCACGGCCCTTGATCTTGACGATCTCGGTCACGCCGGGGTTGTCCTGCTGCTTGTAGGAGGCGTTGACGATCGCCCACGGGACGGTGTGGTCCAGCCCACCGATGATGGTCCCGAGGTGGTCGGCGATCTCGCCGATCGACTTGCCGGCGAACACCTCGGGGTGCTCGGCAGCTGTCGTGACCCGCGCCCACCAGCGCAGGGGAGGACGGCGACCGACGGGCTCAACGGCTGCATGAGCGTTCACTGGGCGAGAGCGCTGCCCCCGGT
Source organism: Actinomycetes bacterium (assembly GCA_030152105.1). The sequence continues at coordinate 3,900 of JASLIH010000197.1, read as the reverse complement.
GCGCTTGGCCACCGACGTGTCCGACCACCGGATCCGGTAGGCCTCCACGAGCTCCTGGCGGCCCTTGAGCTGCTTGCTGCCGACCGGCTCGGCGCGGTCCGCGCCCGCCTGCGCCACGGTCGCGCCGGAGGCCAGGATCTCCCCGCCGATCGCCTCGCTCTGGAGCCGTTGGGCGACGTTCACCGCGTCGCCGAGCACGGTGTAATCCAGCCGTCCGGGCCCGCCGATGGTCCCCGCGGTCACGGTGCCGGTGTTCACGCCGATCCCGATCGCGAACCTCGGCAGGCTGGCCTGCGCCGCATCGTCGTTAAGGGCCACCTGTCGTTGCTGCATGGCGACGGCGCAGTCGAGGGCACGCCCCGCGTGGTCCTTGACCGGCCGGGGCGCGCCGAACACCGCCATCACCGCGTCACCGGCGAACTTGTCCAAGACCCCGCCGTGCGCGGTCACGACCTCGGCCATGGCGGCCAGGTGACGTCCGACGACCTCGGCGACCTCCCGTGGAGGCAGCCGCTCGGCGAGGGTGGAGAAGCCGCGGATGTCGGAGAACAGGATCGTGGCCTCCACCTCCTCGCGCAACGACAGCGCGGACGGGGAGGCCTCGACCAGCTCCGCGACCTCGGGTGGCAGGAACGAGGCGAGCGCCCTGGCGAACAGGGCCCGCTCCTTCATCTGCTCGAAGCGGAGCCCGAGGCCGGTCTGGGCGGCGAGGTCGGCGATCAGCTTCTCGCTGGCAGGGGTGAGCGGCTCGGCCGGGGAGACCGTCACCGTCAGCGCCCCCAGCAGCTCGCCCTCGTGCTCGACGGGGAATGACCGGCTCCTGCTGTCCGGCACGGCCAGGGCCGCCTCCACGGCCTGGCCATCCAGGGCGATGGGGTCCGGCAACGGCTGGGTCTCGGGCCAGGTCGCGTGTGGCTGCAGCTGGTCCCCGAGCCGTAGCCACACGATGGCCTCGACCGCGCCGGTCGCCTCCACCACCAGGCGGACCATCCGGAGCAGCGAATCGTCGGTGGAGGCGCCGGTCATGGCTCGGGAGAACTCCGAGAGGATCTCGTAGGGGGTGGCGCGCCTGCCGTAGACAAGCAGGTTGGCAAGCCGCCGGCTGTGCTCGCGGGCCGGCTGGAACGCGACCGCGATGACGGCGGTGGCGGCGATGACGAGCAGCACGTTCCCCTTGCCGCGTGACCCGATCGCCGCGCCGATCCCGACCACGATCGCGAGATAGACGATGGTGATCAGGGCGGTGAGCACGCCGTAGGCGACGGCCCGGGTGATCAGCTGGTCCATGTCGTACAGCCGGTAGCGCAGCACCGCCGCGCCGATCGCCAGCGGCAGGATCACCACGCACAGCCCGGCCGCCCACTGGAACAGCCACAGGTCGCCCACGGCCAGCGCGGCCGGGACGGCCGCCGCCACCAGCGCCACCAGCGGCGCCGCCACCGCCACCCAGCGCAGCTGCTGGCGTTCGATGCCGCGTGCCCGGCGGAAGCGCACCACCAGCGACGCGGCGGCGACCAGCACGGCCAGGATGGCGACCGCCAGGGCTCCTTGGTTCACGACAAGCAGCACGCCGCCCAGGGCAGGCACGGCCATTGAGTTGTCGACTCCGGCGGCCGCCGGGTCAAGCGGCTCCGGGAGTAGCAGCATCGACGCGACGAACACGGCCGGCGCGGCGGCCGCGATCCTGGCCCACCAGCGCCACCGCCGCGAGGGCAGCGATCCGGTCGGGGTCAGCAGCAGCACGAAGCCGACGCAGGTCGCCCCGATGGCGAGGGTGGCCGGGTTGTACAGCGCCACCAGTCCGGCGGCCGGCAGCGCGCCGGGCCGGGCCTGTAGTCCGTAGCTGCCGTAGCCGTCGGCGACGATCTCCACCGACTCCGTCACGCCAAGGGCCAGCAGCAGCCAGCCGACCGGGTGGCGGGGCCGTCGGCTGGCCACCAGCGCCCCGACCGTGGCCGCGCTCACCGCCGCTAGCAGCGCCGGGACGCCGTCGGCGTTGAACTGGGCCAGGTCGGGCCGCCCGGCCTGGCGCAGCAGCCGGTCAAGACAGGCCGCCCCGGCCAGGCCAAGCATCGCCAGCGCCCACAGCCCCCAGGCCGCCGATCCCGCCCACCGGCGCGGCCGGGATACTTGGGCGGCAGCGGTCACCATCGTTCCGGCTCCACGCAGCCCACCGGCGCCGCCACCCCCCGGCCCAGTTCGATGTCCTCGCGTCGTAGAGCATCGTGTCCGGGCGTTCTGCTGTCGTCACGGCCAGCATCCGTTGTCGCTTCTGGTCTGCTACGAACCCGACTATCCGCTAGCTGCAATCGGCCGGGGCGGACTGGCGTGCTGCACAGGACATGCGTCCAGAGCGCCGTCGAAGGGCCTGCTTCGTCGGCCCTCCGGGCGAGGTCGGTCTAGGCTCCGTTGCTTGGCACTGTTCGGCGAGGCCTCCAACCAGTCAGGGGGTCCGGCGTGTGTGCGCTGCCCCGCCCCGGTGCAGGCGGCCTCGCCGGATCGCCCGGCGCTGGTTATAGTCGGCTACTGCTGGTCTTGCTCCAGCCTCGGCGGTCGGGTCTGGTGGCGGTCGCTGGCCACGGCGTAGGCTCGCTGGCTGCCGAGCGGGTGGCTGGAGATGGCCTCCAGGAACGGGAGCCGCTCAAGGGCGTACAGCTGGGCATCGGTGGTGGCGACGACGGTGGCGGTCCGGGGGACGTCGCGGAGCAGGGCGATCTCGCCGAAGTAGTCGCCGGGGCCAAGGACGGTCATCCGCTGTCCGTCGATGGAGACCTGCACCCGTCCCGCGGCCAGGACGTAGAAGCGGTCGCCCTCCTCGCCCTGGCGGATGATCGTTGTGCCCGTCGGGGCCTGGACTGGGACCATGGCGGCGGCGACCCGTTCGGCCACCTCGGCGGCCAGGGGGGCGAACATTGGGACTGCCCGGAGCAGGGCCAGCTCGGCTTGGTGGGTCGACGCGGCCGCCTCCGCCCCGGCGAGGCGGCGCCAGACGAGCACGCCGAGGACCAGCATCAGCCCGCCGGCGGCGACCAGGGTGCCGCGCAGGCTGAGCAGGTCGATCAAGGCCGGCGCAGTTGCCGAGCCGAGCGCAATCGCGGCCATGCTCACGCCCTCGAGCACGCCGAAGACCCGGCTGAGGGCCTGGTTGGGCGCGCTGCGCTGGAGCAGCAGGCGCCCGGCGATCCCGGTCAGGGCGCCGCCGACTCCGGCGAGCCCGACCAGGGCCGGCAGCACCAGCGGGGTCGGGATCAGGCCGATCGCGCTCATGGCCAGGCCCCAGCAGGCGAACCCGGTCACGATCGGCACGACCAGCCGCTTCCCGACCAGCAGGGCGGTCAGGGCCGAGCCGAGGATCGCTCCGGCGCCGAGGGCGCTGTTGAGCAGCCCGACCCCTGAGCTGCCGATGTCGAGGACCTCAAAGGCCAGCACTACCAGCAGCACGTCCAGTGCTCCGAGCATCACGTACCGGGCGCTGAGTAGCCCGACCGAGAGTCGGGGCAGCCGCTCGCCGGCCAGGGTCCTGAACCCCTCCAGTGCGGAGCGGACCAGCTCGTCCGGTCGCCTGGCTCGTCCGACCAGGACCAGCGCCATCGCGGCCGGCAGGTCGGGCTTGGCGCCGGCCCGGACCCGGACGACCAGCACAGCCGAGCAGCCGAGGAGTCCGGCCATCGCGGCGAAGACGGCCCCGGGGCCGCTCAGTCCCAGCAACAGCGCTGCCACCGCCGGACCAGCGAGGACACCGACGCTCTCGGTCCAGCCCGAGGCGACGTTGGCCGCGGTCAGCTCATCTGGGGTCCGGGCCAGCGACGGCAGCAGGGCGCTCTGGGCCGGACGGGTGATGGTGATCGAGGTCGCGGCCAGCGCGGCCAGCCCATAGACCAGCGCGACCGGGGCCCCGGC
>JASLIH010000187.1 GCA_030152105.1 Actinomycetes bacterium | reverse complement strand
CAGGTTCCCTGAGTCCGAACGGCAACCTAAACCGGCCGTTGCTGCCCACACATCACTCGATACGGATGAAACATCGGACCGGGGCACCCGTCGGTGATGGTGGTGTCGGACCGCCGGTCAAGAACCGGCGGTAGCGCCCTGCCTGCCGACATGCTCTCCAGTCGTTCACCGGCCCTGACGTGCTGTTGTGCGACATTGCCGGGACCTGGTTGCGGGTTCGTGCCCGCAGACCCTCGCGCTGGATGGGGGTGCGTACAGCACTGCCAGGTCAGTGGCTGATGTTCCCGCACCTGTGAGCACTGGGGCGACGCCGAGTCAGAGCCGGTAGCCAGCGCGGCTCCATCGTGTCCGCGCCGGTGAGCTTCGTTTGGGGGGACATTTTCCGAACTCAAGGCCGGCCCTGCGGCCACCAGGTTGCTGGACGAGACGCCCGGCAACGTCGTGGCGGTCCGTCTCGGCAACCCGGAGCGGTTGAGCGTCAGTCCCGTCGGGCTTGGCGGCGCTCCTTGCGACGCCGGTGACGGCGCATCACGCCCAATCCGAACCATACCAACGCCCCAAGCAGTGCCGACGCCACAACGAGGAGCCAAAGCCCAGATGAAACTCCAGAACAGGAAGTCGAGCCGGACGCGTTCGGTGTTCTGGATCATGAAGATGACCAGCAGCCCTATGCCGCTGAGCGAGGCGATCGCTCCACCGCCAAGCCGGCGTCCTTGCGCCGGAGGTGTCGTGCTGTCGCTCGGACCCTCCTGGACGATATCGGCTCGCCCGAACAGAGCGATCCCGGTCCGAAGCCACGCGAGGGCGGAACTCACGGCTTTCACGCTCGAGCGGACGCACACCCGCGGGATGGAACAACGGGAGACGCGCCAATGTGTCGGCATCGATGCCGTTGGTCCTCGCGTGGCGCGACAAGAACCGACGCAGATGAGCTGCCGGAGGAGATCGGTCGGATCGGTCACCGGCATCCCGTCCGGCCGAGGAGGACGGCGGCACCGGCGCTTGGCTGCCGGTGCCGCCCGCCATTGTCGATCAGGCTGGCGGGGGCTGCACCACCGACAGGATGTTCCCCTCAGGGTCCTTGAACCAGGCCCCTCGGGTCCCGCCGAGCTCGGCGATGCCGTTGACCGTCTTCAGCCCGGGCAGGTCGTACTCCTCGAAGCGCACGCCCTTGCCCCGGAGCTCGGCCACCGCCGCCTCGACGTCGGCGACCATGAACGCGCCCAGGGTGTGCTGGGCCGTCCCGGCGAACTCGGTGGGATACAGGCTGAAGTAGGAGTCCCCGGACAAGTAGAGGATGCCTCCCGGGTCCTCGGTCACGACCTGGGCGCCCGGCACGTCCTTATAGAACCGCCGGGTGCCATCCAGGTCCTTGGCCGGGATCGTCGTCCCCAACGACCAGTCGGCCAGTGTCGGCATCGCCATCTGTGCCCTCCTTCCGGACGCCCAGCGGCGCCCGATGTGTCGTCTGTTCTGCGCTCGAAGCTGACGGCTACTGCATTGGGCTGAGGAGCTGGAAGTAGTTGTCGTCGGGATCGGCGAAGGTGGCGATCCAGCCCTCAGGGTCCTCGTCGGGCTGGTAGGGCTCCTGGACCACCGTGGCGCCGGCGGCCTTGAGCCGCTCGAAGTCGCCATGCACGTCGGCGGTCTCCAGGTTCCAGATCAGCTGACCCGGCTGGGGGTTGCGGCCCCGCACCTGATCGTGCGGGCCGACGGTCACATACCCCGCTGCCGAGCTGCCAGCCGCGGAAGTCCCCTCCGGCCCAGCCAGGCTCGCCGAACAGCCGGCTGTAGTAGGCGGTCAGGCGCTGGGGGTCCTCGGACCCGAGCAGAATGCCGTTCAGGTTCATGCCGATCATCGTGTCGGCGATCGTCACCAGCTCGACGGCGCCGTTCGGGAACGACCGCGTCTCCTCCGGCTGATCGAGGCTCCGCACCTTGCCGGGGCGAACGTGACGGACCTGCGCGGGTTCGTGCTGGCGAGGAAATGTTGCTGCACGGGAATCCCTAAGGATGCAGTAGTGGCGGGAACGGTCCGGGCCAAGAGCTCGACAATCCCAGCCCGACGCGGACCACCGGAGGTCAGTAGCTTCTCTGCCAACCCCACTGCTTCGGCAGAGGGTCACCCCGCAACGTGGCCCCAGTGACTCCTGAACGGGGTCCGGTATTAGAATCCCGCGACGAAGAGCGTGAGGGGACCAGATGGATCAGCACGCGTCCGGGCTCGTCGACGACCTGGACCAAGGTGGCTACCACGACGGCCGCAACCAGCGCGATCGCCGCGGCTCGCCGGCTGGCGGTGGGTCTGACGTCGGCGCCACCCATCGGTCGCAAGCCTAGTGACAGCATCGAGATCGACGCGAACGCGGATGAGGTCGTCCCGGCGATCATGGCCGCCCCAGCGACGGTTGCATCAGTTGCGGACGCTCGGAAGGATTGATCCCTCGATCGATCGGAGGCACGAGCGATGAGCAAGGCCAACAAGAAGTCGGCCCACAGAAATGATCAGCATCCTCAGGCGGCTGCCGCGCCGGATCCGTCGGCGGCGCCCGACGGCGCCGAGGCGGGTCCTTCCAAGAAGATGAAGCGGAAGGAGTACGAGCGGGAGATGCGGATCCTCCAGGGTGAGCTCGTGGCCATGCAGGAGTGGGTCAAGGCCACCGGCGCCAGGGTCTGCATCGTGTTCGAGGGTGTGGACAGCGCCGGCAAGGGGGGCACGATCAAGCGGATCACCGAACGAACGAGCCCTCGGGTGTTCAAGCACATCGCCCTGCCCGCACCGGATGCGCGCGTCAAGTCGCAGATGTACATCCAACGCTACATGGCGCACTTCCCGTCGGCTGGGGAGGTCGTGATCTTCGACCGCAGCTGGTACAACCGGGCCGGCGTTGAGCCCGTCATGGGCTACTGCACACAGGAGCAGACCAAGCGGTTCCTCGATATAGTGCCGTCGGTCGAGAAGGCGATGGTCGACGACGGGATCATCCTGATCAAGTACTTCCTCAACGTCAGCCGCGACGAGCAGACCCGGAGGCTCGAGAGCCGGATCGACGACCCTCGGAAGGTCTGGAAGCTCTCGCCCACGGACCTGAAGTCCTACAGGCGGCGGTATGCCTACCTTCGGGCTCGCGACACGATGCTCGTCGAGACCAGCTCGGGGTGGGCGCCCTGGCACATCGTGGACAACGACGACAAGAAGCGCGGTCGGCTGAACATCATCACCCACCTGCTCAGTCAGATCCCGTACGAGCCCCCGGGGCCGATGGATGTGAAGATGCCCAAGCCGCCGAGCCATAGCGGGTACGTCGAACCGGAATCGTCGCGGCCCAACATACCGACACCTTTCTGATGCGGCCCATACGAAGCGCGAGAAGCAGGACGCGCGGGGCTCCGTCGGAAGGGGACGAGAGGACCTCGCCATGACCGAAACGTCGACATGAGCCAGGACGATGCATCCAGGACGGCCTGGTACGCGCTGACACCGGAGGACGTGGAGAAGCGGCTCGACGTCGATCCCACGCAGGGTCTGAGTGCGGCGAAAGCCGCGGAGTTGCTGCAGAAGAACGGGCCCAACGCGCTCCCGGCCGAGCCGACGGTGCCCGGTTGGAAGCAGTTCCTGGGTCAGTACCGGAGCTACATGCAGATCATCCTCGTCGGGGCGGCCGTCGCCTCGACACTGATCGGCCAGCTCGCGACGGGAATCGCCGTCTTGGCGATCACGGCCGTAAACGCGTTCGGGGGGATGCGCCAGCAGGGCAAGGCGGAGAGCGCCATGAATGCGTTGCAGTCGATGCTCAAGGCGTCCGCCCGGGTACGCCGTGACGGGGCCGAGATCGAGATCGACGCCGACAAGGTGGTGGTCGGCGACGTCGTGCTGCTCGCGGCGGGCGACGACGTGTGCGCCGACGGGCGGATCATCCAGGCCGCGTCGCTGCAGATCGACGAGTCGGGGCTGACCGGCGAGAGCGTCCCCGCGTCCAAGAGCGCCGAGGCGATCACCGACGAGAAGCCCGGTGTGGGGGATCAGGCGAACATGGCGTTCATGAACTCCCCGGTCACGCACGGGAGCGCTGTGATGATCGTCACCGGGACGGGAGCCGACACCGAGGTTGGCCACATCTCCGGGCTGTTGAAGTCGACGCCTACCCTGAAGACCCCGTTGACCGCGCAGCTGGACACCTTGACGCTGTGGATCGCCGGTGCTGCCGGCCTGACGATCGTGATCATGTTCGCCCTCGGGATCTCCCGCGACCAGTCGACACAGACGA
>JASLIH010000063.1 GCA_030152105.1 Actinomycetes bacterium | reverse complement strand
GTCTTCGGCGCGGCCGAGATGGAGCTGTTGTGCCGCTTCGGGGAGGTAGCCGGAGTGGCCATCGACAACGCCGTCCGGCTTGCCGCTGCCCGGTGTGAGCTGGCCGAGCTCGCCCAGTCCGAATCGCGCTACCGGACATTGTTCGAGGAGCTCCCCGCGCTGGTCTACACCGAGGACTACGCCATCGGCGGCTCCTGGCTGTACGAAAGCCCAGGGGTAGAAGACCTCGTTGGCTACACCCCGGAGGAGTCGGGACAGCCGGGGTTCTGGAAGACGATCCTGCATCCCGACGACCGTGAGCGGGTGCTGGCCGAGGATCGGCGGGTCGAGCTCACCGGTGACCCATGGCGCATGGAGTATCGGAGCATCACCAAGGACGGCCGCGTGGTCTGGCTCCGTGATCATGCTGTGCTGGTGCATGGCGGACCCGGGGAGCCGAGCTATTGGCACGGATTCGTCATCGATATCACCGAGCAGAAGCGGGCCGAGCAGACGATACGCGAAGCGCTGGAGCGCGAGCAGCAGGCCACCCGGCAGCTGCGGGCGCTCGATGAGGCAAAGAACGTCTTCTTGAGCGCCGTCTCTCATGAGCTGCGGACCCCGCTTGCATCGATTGTCGGCATCGCTCTCACGCTGCAGCGAGCCAGGTCCAGCCTGTCCGAAGACGATGGCGCCGACCTGATCGACCGGCTGGCAGCGAACGCCGGCAAGCTGGACCGGTTGCTCAGCGACCTGCTGGACTTGGACCGGCTCAACCGGGGGATCGTGACGCCCAAGCTGCGCCCTATCGACCTGGCCGCCCTGGTAACCCGCATCGGCACCGAATGGCAGGACACCGGCCGTCCGCTGGAGCTGGTCGTGGAGCCCGTGGTCGCCCGGGTGGACCCGGCCATGGTCGAGCGGATCCTTGAGAACCTGTTGGCCAACGCGGCCAGGCACACCCCGCCGGACACGCTGGTCTGGGTCAGGGTCGCCCGCCGGGATCAGGGCGTGCTGATCGCGGTCGAAGATGCCGGCGGCGGGGTCCCGCCCGAGCTGCGGGCGGCCCTGTTTGAGCCGTTCCGCCAGGGGCCGGAGGCCCCGGCGCACACGCCGGGGGTCGGCATCGGCCTCACACTGGTGGCCCGCTTCGCTGAGCTGCATGGTGGTCGGGCCTGGGTCGAGGAGCGGCCCGGCGGCGGCTCGTCATTTCGGGTCCTGCTACCCGACCCGCCGGCCGCTGTGTCGGCCACCGCTCCGCCGCAGCGCCAGGACGGCGGCGCTTCGCCGAACATCGCCTTTGAGCCCCTGGACTTCCAGGGGCCGGCGGGCGGGACTAACACCAACGCATGCTGACCGGCACTGTTGCATTGAGCGATCACCCGTGCGGGAGTTGTACGCCACGACCGCTCGGATGCGGCTGCGTCCGGCGTCCTTAGCATGGCGGCGGCGCTTCTCTCTTGGTTCGAGAAGTCACAGCTCAGGAGACTAGTGGCCGGACAGCGACGGGTCCTGACCGGCATGCTGGGAGATGAGCATCGCATTCGCAGCCAGCACCGAGAGCCAGTAGTTCATCCGTTCGGCGTTGGTGGTGTCCTGCCAGTGAGGAAAGAGCCGTGCGGCGTCGGTGAGGGGCAGCCGGCCTTCGACCTGGTGGATCTCGAGCGTGAAGGAGACTCCTTGCGGGGGGCAGGCCTCGAGGGCCGCTGACACGATGGAGGCCAGGCCGCCTGGCCCGTACATCATGTCCAGTGATCGGCGACCTTGGTAGCTGAAGGGAATTGGCAGCCGCGTGAGGAAGCTGAAGTGGTCCCGGAGACCTGGGATGAGGGGATGCCCATCGTGCAGGTGAAAGTGCACGTGCTTGCCGAGTCGGGCGAGTGAACGCGTGACCTCGAGCACATGCGGCAACGCGCTTCCCACCGCGTCCTGGACGTCCGCTACCAGGTCGGGCAACCGGTCGTCCTCCGGGCTGAGCTTCTTGAGATTCAGGCCGGGATGGCTGTCTCGGAACCTGGCGGCCGCTTGTCTCAGGCCGATGTGGCCGACGTCGATGCAGCAACTGACTCGCTCGGCGGCTTGAAGGTGCTCCGCCACCTCGACGAACCAGCCGCGATCCAGTCCTGCGGCGTACTCGAGAAAGACGAGGGGGCCATTGGGCCGCTCGCAAAGGCGAGCATTCACCTCCCGCAGAGCGGCGAGCAGGCGGTCGGTCTGTGTCGCCATCTCGCGCTTGTCATGGATGACCAGCCCGGCGACGCGGCCTGCGAAGCGGTCGGCGAATTCCCTCACCACGGCGCGGTCTCGCCCGTGGAGCACATTGATGCCACGGCTCAGGTGGACGACAGGCAGGCGCGCATGCGGGGGCACGAACTGCAGGACAGTTTCGAGCTGGTCCGGCGTGTTCGCGTGCACCTCGGCGGCCGTGCCCATCTGGGCGAAGCGGAGACCAGCGAGTCTGAGCAGCGCATCGTCTCCATCAACGCGCTGCTGGAACAGGGCATGAACGTCGCCCAGACCTCGTCG
>JASLIH010000038.1 GCA_030152105.1 Actinomycetes bacterium | reverse complement strand
ACCGGCGGGGTCGATGGGGCCACCACCGGACGACTGGGCGGCGGCCATCCCGACCGACGTGCCGGCGGCCCGGCGCGCGGCCGACCCGTCGGCCACCCGGGCGTGGCGACCCGACGAGGGCGCCGACGCCGAGCCGGGTGTGCCCCTCGGGCCGGGGTCCCGGGGCCGCGAGCCCGGTCCCGGAGCGCCGGCCCGAGGGGCACACCTGGCTCGGCGTCGGCGCCCTCGTCGGGTCGCCACGCCCGGGTGGCCGACGGGTCGGCCGCGCGCCGGGCCGCCGGCACGTCGGTCGGGATGGCCGCCGCCCAGTCGTCCGGTGGTGGCCCCATCGACCCCGCCGGTGGCGGCGGCGGTTCCTCCCACGCCTGCCGCCCCGCCTCCGGCCAGACAGTCGTCTGGTCCGGCTCCGGCGCAGCCGCAGGTGGCGGTGCCGGGTCGTCCAGCCAGTTCGTGGAGCCCGGCTGGTCCCACTCGGCCTGGGTCGAGGGCAGCTCGTCAGACGGCCAGATGAAGGAGCGGTCGCTCGGCTCCCAGCTCTGGGTGGTCTCCTCGAACGGCCATGCCGCCGCCGGCGGGTCCGTCTGCCCCTGCTCCGGCATCGGTTGATCGAAGCCGGCCTCCCAGATCGGGTCCTGCTGCGCCGCGCTGCGCCGGTACAGCTCCCCGAACAACGCCGGATAGTCCGGTTCCCGCCCCACCGGCTCCGCCGGGTCCCAAGTCCCCGTCGGTGTCTCCACCCCCGCCGACCGCCATCCCCCATGGTCCTCGTCAGCAGTGGACCCGCCCCCACCGCGCGGGTCCCCCTCCCCATAGAGGTCTGACCCGGCCCGCGGGTCGCCCGGCTCGTGCAGACCGCCCCCGGCCTGAGGGTCACCCGGCCCGTAGCCGTCGAGGTCGGGCCCGGGCTGCGACCCTTCCCAGCCGGCCCCGGCGTCCTGTGGCGCGCCCCCGAACGCCTCCCCGGACCGCTCCCACCCCAGATGGGGGTCCGCCGCGGTCGAGGCCCCCGGCTCTTCGAACGCGTCGGCGGTCGGCGACCGCCAGGACAAGTCAGGATCGGGCGTCGAGGACGTGCCCCCCAGGCCTGGGTCGGCGGCCCAGGCACCCGACTCCAGGCCCGACCCGGCGCCTCCCGGCTCCGCGCCCTCATGGCGGTCGTCGGAGGACGGCGCCCAGCCGGGCTCAGCCGAGGGCTGCGATGGCGGGGCTGCGCTGACGGAGGGTGCGGTCGGAGGACGGCGACCACGGAGGGTGCTTGCCCAGTCGTCCTCGTCATCGTCGTCGGCCTGGGCGGCAGCCTCCCGCTCCAGCTCGGCCAGCCAGGCGGTGTTGTCGAGCTCGGGGTCCTGGTCGCCGCGGCGCCCCTTGGCCCGCTTGCCGCCCTGTCCCCGCCAGCTCATCGCTACGCCGCCACCTTGCCGGTGTTGACCGACGTGAAGCTGAGGTCGCCGAACACGATCAGCCGCTGACGAGCCGAATAGCGAGGATGGCAGGTGGTCAAGGTGATCGTCGCCTTCGGCTTGTCGTCCGGCCCGATCACGTTGTCGAGCACCTGGGTATCGGTCGGCCGCACGATTGCGGTGCGAGTGACGGTGTAGGTATAGACCGCCTCACGAGTGACGACGGTGATCGTATCGCCTTTCTCCAGCTCGTTGAGCCGGTAGAACGGCGCGCCGTACGTGGTGCGGTGCCCCGACACCCCGAACGTTCCGGCCTGCCCGGGCAGGACCGTGCTCGGGACGTGGCCCGGCCCCTTTCGCAGCTCGTCGCGGCCGACACCCTCGACAATGACCTTGTTGTCGAGCTTGATCTTGGGGATGTCGATCACGGCGAGCGCTTTTCCGGCCGCGACCCGCCTCTGGACGACCTTCTTGGGATTGGCCTTTGGGGGGGTCGCCGTGGCCGTCCACTCGCGCTGCAACTCGTTGCGCAGGTCGCTCTGGCCGCGACTCGTCACGGCGTTGGTTCCGACGAGCTGGTAGACGAGGAAGTAGAGGACGAAGCTTCCCATCCCGATGAACGTCCAGCCCGTTCCGCGAAGCAGCCTCCGCACCATCACCTCCGAACAGCCGGCGGCCAGGTCGAGGTCGTCCCGTCATCCTACGCGGTTCCCGGCAGGAACTCCTCGTTCGAGCAATTCCCCCCGCCAGCCTGGCCCTCAGCCTGCCCACCACGGCCGGACCTACACCGCCCACTCCGACAGGTCCACGCCGGGCGGCTTGCACCACCCGGATGGTCAGGACCCAGTGAGCAGCTCGTCCACCCTCGAGCGCAGGGCATCGGCGGTGAGGCGGCCGCCGATGCGGCCGGCGCGGCTGCCGTCCTTGGCCACGAACCAGGTCTGGGGCAGCCCCGTCACCGTCCAGCTCGCCGCCACCCCGCCGCGCAGGCCGGCCTGGTCGTACACGGTCGGGTAGGTCACCCCGACCTCGGCGAGGAACTTGGCCGCCTCCGAGCGGACGTCGGAGGCGTCGACCCCGATGATGGTGACCGGCTTGTCCGCCTTCGCATACGCCTGGCTGGTCTCCTCGAGGGCCGGCATCTCCTCGCGGCAGGGTCCGCACCAGCTCGCCCAGAAGTTCACCACCACGACCCGGCCCCGCAGCCCGTCCAGGTCGGCCTGGAACTGGGGCTGGGTGCGCGCGACCAGGGGCTGGGCACCGAGCGGCGGCTGGGGTGCCGCGGTGGCGGTCGGCGCCTCCGGCCCACCGCCGGTGCACCCGGCCAGGGCGAGGCTGGCCACAAGGGCGACCATCGCCGCGAGGCGACCGGCCGGGGTACGATCACTGGTCGTCGCCGCCCTCCTCCGCCGGGCCGGGCGGTGCCCCGGGAAAGGAACCGTCCGCATGCCAAAGTCACGCTCCAAGCGGCGCCGGTACCAGCCGCCGCCCCGCCCCAGGCCGAAGCCGTCGCCGCCCTGGGTTGGTCCCACCATCGTCGTCTGCCTGCTCGCCGGCCTCATCTACATCCTGCTCTTCTACATGCAGCTCCTGCCGTCGTTCATCGACGACCTGGGCAACATCAACCTTGCCATCGGGTTCCTGCCCCTCATTGTCGGGCTGCTGCTGGCGACGCGCTGGACCTGAGCAGGCCGAGGGGCTGACCTGCCGAACTACACCTCTGTCATTTCTTCCCCAGCTGGGGATAAGGCTGGGGACAACCTGACGGGAGACGACCGGATGCCCGTCTACGAGTATGCCTGCCGAGCCTGTGGCGAGGTCGAGGAGCACCTCCAGCCCCTCGGCAGCGACGCCCCAGGGCCCTGCGAGGCCTGCGGCGGCGAGCTCCGCCGCCGCTGGTCCCGGGTCGCCGTCAAATACCAGGGCTGGGGCTTCACCAGCACCGACAAGCTGGTCCCCGAGGACCGCCGCAACCAGGACTTCCGCACCCTCCGCGACCGCGCCGAACGCATCTCCGACGGCGACTGACCAGCGCGGCCTGTGCGCAGTCCCGCAACGGCTAGTGCAGGTGCATGGCGAAGAAGCGCTCGATGCGTTGCCAGGCGTCGGCCGCGGCCGTTGGCTCCGGACCGACGCCGGCCACCCGGAACAGTGGACGCAGCACGCGCGGCCCGTTCTCGGCGTCGTTGAGGAAGGCGTGCCCGGCGGTTGGGTACTCCTTGACGTCATGGACGACGCCGGCATTGGTCAGCGCCTGCTCCAACTTGGCCGCGGCACGGGGCAAGCTCCGGTCGCGACCGCCGTAGCTGGCCACGACCGGGCAGGCGCCGGCCAGCACGCTGTCCAGATCACGGGGCAGCTGCCCGTAGTTGACGGCGGCCACCTCGAAGCCGGAGCCGGCGGTCAGGAGCGCGAAGCCGCCGCCCATGCAGAACCCGATCACCCCGACCTTGCCGGTGCAGTCGGAGGAGGCGGCCAGCCAGCTGCGGGCGGCCTGAATGTCGGCGAACGGCCGCCCCTCGCCCTTGCGCATGGCCCGCATGGTCGACGCCAGACAACGCAGCGTGCCGCCGTCGCTGTACAGGTCGACGGCGAGCGCCAGGTAGCCGGCCGCGGCAAGTCGCTCGGCCTGCCGGCGCATCACCTCGTCGAGCCCGAAGGCCTCGTGGATCATGACCACCCCGGGCCAGGGTCCCGAGCCCGACGGCCGCACCAGCGCGGCGCCCATCTAGTTGAACCGGGGGTCCGGGTTGTTCGACGGGGTTGGGATCCGGCGAAGGACCATCTTCTCGGCGCAGTGGCGGGGCGGGACGTCGGTCCCCTTGCGCAGCAGGACCAGCTGCTCTCCACAGGTCTCGCAGGCGAACACGAGCAGGGTCCCCTCTTCGGCGACGTCGACCGGCGGCCCCGTGGGCCCCTTGGTGACCGAGTAGCCCCGGAACACCGCCCGCCCGGTCGCCAGGATCAGCACCCCGAGCAGCGCCGCCGCGACCACGTCCCCCCGCCCGGCCGCGAACAGCACCACGGCGCCCACCACCGCAGCTGCCATCCCCAACCGAACCCAGCTTCGCCGCATCTCCCTATCCCGTCCACCTGTGACGCGCGTTGGCGCTCCGCCGTATTGTCCTACCCCTCCAGCCGTTCCAGCACGGTGGCGTTGGCCATGCCGCCGCCCTCACACATCACCTGGAGGCCGTAGCGGCCGCCGCCCCGCTCCAGCTCCCCGACGAGGTCGGTCATGATGCGGGCTCCCGAGGCCCCGAGCGGGTGGCCGAGGGCGATCGCCCCGCCGTTGGGGTTGACCCGCTCCCAGTTCGGCTCGACCTCGCGGCCCCAGGCCAGCACCACACTCGCGAACGCCTCGTTGATCTCGATCACGTCCAGGTCGTCCATGCCGAGCCCGGTCTGGGAGAGCACCCGCTCGGTGGCCGGGATCACTCCGGTGAGCATCAGCACCGGGTCGACCCCGGCCAGGGCGAACCCGACAAACCGGGCCAGCGGCCGGAGTCCCAGCCGCTCAGCGGCCGCCCGGCTGGCCAGCAGCAGCGCCGCCGCACCATCGGAGATCTGGCTCGAGTTCCCCGCCGTCACCTGGCCGTCCGGCCGGAACGCGGGCTTCAGCCCGGCCAGCTTCTCCATCGAGGTGTCGCGGCGCACTCCCTCGTCGGCCCGCACCCAGCCGGCATCCGAACCTGGGACCTCGACCGGGACCAGCTGGGGGCCGAAGTGGCCGGCGTCCTGAGCGGCGGCCGCCCGCCGGTGGGACCGCAGGGCGAACTCGTCCTGCTCCTCCCGCGTCAGGCCCCACTTCTCGGTGATCAGCTCGGCCGAGATGCCCTGGGGGACCAGGCGGCCCTGGTAGCGCTCGTGCATGGCCGGGCCGAAGGGCACGCCGGGACCGCTCATGGTCGAGCCCATCGGCACCCGGGTCATGTGCTCGACCCCGCCGGCCACGACCAGCTGGTACCCGCCGGCCATGATCCCCTGGGCGGCGAACTGCACCGCCTGCTGGGAGGACCCGCATTGCCGGTCGATCGTGGTCGCCGGCACCTCCTCGGGTAGCCCAGCGGCCAACCAGGCGTTGCGAGCCACGTTCACCGACTGCTCCCCGATCTGGGAGACACAGCCCATGATCACGTCGTCCACCAGCATCGGGTCGATCCCGCTGCGTTCGACCAGCGCCCGCAGCACCACCGCCCCCAGGTCGACGGCATGCACCCCCGCCAACCCGCCGTTCCGCCGCCCCACCGGAGTCCGGACCGCCCCCACCACAACCGGCTCCAACCCCGGTTCCCGCCCAGCCTCGACTCCAGACCCTCGCCCCTCTGCCCGCTCCTCCATGTCGTGCCCCTTCCCACAATGCCCCACGACCGAAGGTTGCACCCCCCAACGCCCCCGTCAACCAACCCGGTGGTCGGGGGGAGCCGCCCCGGGGCCCCAGAGGGCTGGGGATCAACCTGGACCCCGGCGGCGGGCATCCCGAACTGGGCCGCAGGCACCCGAACTGGGAGCGCGGGACGCACCCCCGAACCAGGGGCACCGGGCGCCGGTCGCGGGCGGTCGGCCCCGGGCCCGCCGGCCCAGCACACCGTGCCAGGTGCGTGCATGAGGCCCGAGCGGCCGTGCGCTCGAACTGCGCGCTACTCGCTCTCCTCGATGGTGACGCGCTCGAGGCGGAGCTCCTCGACCGGGCGGTCCATGGGGTCGCGGTCGACGGTGGTCATGGCGTCGACGACCTCCATGCCGTCGACGACCTCGCCGAAGATGGTGTGCTTGCCGTCGAGCCAGGGCGTCGGCACCTGGGTGATGAAGAACTGCGAGCCGTTGGTGTTGGGGCCGGCGTTGGCCATGGCCAGGTAGCCGGGACGGTCGAAGCGGTGCGGGCCGCTGACCTCGTCCTCGAACTGGTAGCCGGGGCCACCCCGGCCGGTGCCGAGCGGGTCGCCGCCCTGGATCATGAAGTTGGGGATGACCCGGTGGAAGATCGTCCCCTCATAGAGGGACCCCTGCTCCTGCGTGCCGGTGGTCGGGTTGCGCCACGGCTTGCCGCCGGTGGCCAGGCCGATGAAGTTCTCAACGGTCTTGGGGGCGGTGTCGGGGAACAGGCGGACCCGGATCGGGCCCTTGGAGGTCTCCAGGGTCGCGTAGGTGTCGGCCACGCACATCTCCTCGCGTCGAGAGCTGGCGCTCGGATCGCGACCAGCTCTGGTCGCGGGCCACCCTACCGAACCTGGCCCGATGGCTCATCCCGTCATCCACAGCCCCCGCCGTGACCAATTCGAGTCGGGAGCGCCACCGCACGGATGCACGCTCGCAGCCGGGCCGTGACCGCGCCGGTAGATGCTCTGGCCAGCAGCTTTCCGAAGAGGTGATCGCCATGCGGCTCGTCCGGACCCTCATTGTCACCAGTCTCGCCGCCGTCGTGCTGGCGCTGGCGGCCGCGCCCGCCGGCGCCCAGTCCATCCCCACCCTCGTCGACGTCCGGGCCGGAAGCCACGCCGGCTTCGACCGGGTGGTATTCGAGTTCCGCGGCGCCGTGCCCGAGCACCGCATCAGCTACGTGGACCAGCTGGTCGAGGACGGCAGCGGCGACCCGGTGTCGGTGGCCGGCGCGGCCGACCTGGAGGTCGTCTTCCAGGGCGCCAACGCCCACCGGGAGAACGGGTCGCCGACCGTCAGCCCGCGGCGCTTCTCGCCCGGCCTGCCCGCCGTCAAGGAGATCGCCCAGCTCGGTGACTTCGAGGCCGTGGTCAGCTACGGCATCGGCGTCGACCAGCGGCGGCCGATCCAGGTGTCCACCCTCTCCAACCCCTCGCGCCTGGTGATCGACATCGCCACCACCGGGTCGGGCGGCTCGGCCGGTGGCGACACCGGCTCGTTGCCGTTCACCGGGTCTCGGAGCACTGAGCTCCTGGTCACCGGCCTCGCCCTGCTGGCCACCGGGGCGACGGTGCTGGCGCTGGCCCGTAGGACCAGGACCGCCTAAGGCGTCGCCGGGGGACCGGGGGCCTCCGGCGGCCACTCGAGGCAGCCGCTCTGGACACAGGGCGGCTGCCTCGCTTTGCGTTGGACGACTGGCCGAACCCGTTCGATGCCCTCCGCCATCCCGCCGGGAAGTCCTACGATGACCCGCACGGCAACCGGAGGTGCCCTCGGGCACGGAGACGAGCACATGAACGGCCATGTCCAGGACGAGCTGCCCGCGCTGCTGAGCGGCGAGCTGTCGCCGTCGGCGGCGGCGGCCGTGCACGCCCACCTGGCCGTCTGTGACCGGTGCCGGGCCGAGCTGGCCGCGGTCGCCTTCGTGACCGGGGAGCTGCGCTCCGCGGCCCGGATCCCCTTCGCCGACCCGTCCGAGCTTCCGCCGTTGCTGCTGACGCCGCCGGCGGGCACCGACCAGGAGCAGCTGCCCGACGCTCCGGAGCTCGACCTGCCGTTCGGCGCCGGCCAGCGGGTCGGGCCGGCGGCGCTCGTGCTCGCCGCCACCGACGACGGGCTTGACCCGGCCTACCAGGCGACCCGCCAGGCCGCCTTCGCGGTGGCGGCCAGAGAGGGCGCCCGGGTGGTGCTGTTCGACCGCTCGCCCGAGCTGTACCTGGTCGACCCGTACGAGCAGGCCCGCGGGGACGGCGGCCGCCCTCCGAGCGCACTGCTCAGCCAGCGCACGGCCAGCCGCGCCGGGCGCCCCTACCTCGCCGAGCAGCTGGCCGAGGCCCGCCAGCTCGGCCTGGACGGGGCTGCCTGGGTGGCCCGTGGCCACGGCCCCGACGCCCTGGCCGCGGCCTGCGAGGTCCTCGACGCCGAACGGGTGGTCCTCCCGTCCACCCTGGCCGCACCAGCCCTGATCGACCGGGTCCGCGGCCACACCCTGGCCGCCTTCCGCCGCCGCGTGCCGGCCCGGATCAGCCTGGCCGACCTCGACGGCACCCTGGCCGAGGTCGACTAGCCGCCAGGGGCGGGCGTCGCAGCCTTCTGGCAGACTGCCCGGATGCGCGAGATCGACTACCTTCAGGCCCTCCGCGCCGACGGGACGGACCTGTCCACGGCAGCCCGGCGCGGGCTCGACCCGCCGGTGCCGGCGTGCGCGGGGTGGACCGTGGCCGACCTGGTCCTGCACACCGGGATGGTGCACCGGCACAAGCTGGAGATCGTCCGGGGACGCCTGGCCGAGCCGCCGAGCCCGTGGCCGCCGGACGCGCCCTCCCGGGCCGAGCTGCTCGGCTGGTACGACCAGGGGCTCGAGGAGCTGCTCACCGTGCTCGAGGACGCCGACCCCGAGACCCGGGTGTGGACCTTCCACCGGCCCGACCAGACGGTCGGCTTCTGGCACCGGCGCATGGCCCAGGAGACGGCCGTGCACCGGGTCGACGCCGAGAGCGCCCACGGCGACCCCCGGCCGGTGCCGGGGGCGCTGGCCGCCGACGGGGTGACCGAGCTGCTGGAGGTGTTCCTGGCCCCCCACTCGGACGGCGCGCCGGTGGGCGGGCGCGGCGAGTCGCTGCACCTGCACGCCACCGACACCGAGGGCGAGTGGCAGCTGCGGCTGCTGCCGGCCGGGGTCGAGGTCGGCCGGGGCCACGCCCAGGCCCACGCGGCCGCCGCCGGCGGTGCCTCCGACCTGCTGCTGTTCCTCTGGGGCCGGGCCCCGGCGGACCCGCTGGAGGTCTCCGGCGACCCGGCCCTGCTGCCCCGGGTCAGGGAGCTGGCCGCCGCGGCGACCCAGTAGCCGTGGAGCTCCGCGAGGTCGTTCGGCGCCGGCGCATGGTGCGCCGCTTCGACCCCCGCCCCCTCCCGGCCGAGGTGCTGGACCGCATCCTCCACAGCGCCACCCGGGCGCCGTCGGCCGGGTTCAGCCAGGGCCTCGACCTGCTGGTCCTCGAGGGCGGCGACGCGGTCCGGGGCTTCTGGCGGGCCACCGCCGACCCGCGGTTCGACAAGCCCTACAGCACCGCCGAGCCGTCGGCGATCGTACTCGTCCTCTCCGACAAGCAGGCCTACCTCGACCGCTACGGCGCGCCCGACAAGGCCGGGCTGGGCATGGACGTCGAGGAGGGCTGGCCTGTCCCCTACTGGGACATGGACGCCGCCATGGCGGTGATGCTGATGCTGCTGACGGCCACCGACGAGGGCGTCGGCGCCTGGTGGTTCGGGGTGTTCCACGGCGCCGAGGCCCTGCTCCGCGACCTGGGCGTGCCCGAGGGCCGGCGGCTCGTCGGGGCGGTCGCCCTCGGCTGGCCGGTGGCCGACGACCGCCCGGGCGGCTCGGCCCTGACCCGCCCCCGCCGGCCCGCGGACGAGGTCATCCACCGGGGCCGCTGGGCGCACTGACCTTGCCGCCGGACGGCTCAACTCGTCCCGGCCAGCGTCGATGGAACCACCATGAGCACGGATGCGGCAACTGTGAGCCCGCCTCGCTGGGGGTGGCCTGCCCCGACGACCTGTGGCCGGTGGTCGACGTGGCCGAGCGCCGGCTCCGGGTGGTCATGGAGGTGACCGAGCGGGTGGTGGCCCGCGACCCGGCCGGCCTGCTCGGCGCGGTCGCGCGGGCTCGGGCGGTCGGCTGGGGCGTGGCCCTCGACGACGTCGGCGCCGAGCCGGCCAGCCTGGCGGTGATGCCCTTCGTCCGCCCGGACGTGATCAAGCTCGACCTGCGGCTGGTCCAGGGCCGCACCACCGCCGAGGTGGCCCGGATCGTCAACGCCGTCCGGGCCCAGGCCGAGCTGACCGGGGCCCGCATCCTGGCCGAGGGCATCGAGACCCGCCGCCACGCCGAGATCGCCCGGACCTTGGGCGCGACCATCGCCCAGGGCTACCTGTACGGCCGCCCGGGGGTGCTGCCGACCGGGAGCCGCCCCACCCGAGCCGCCGTCGAACTGCTCCAGGAGCCACCGGCCACCGACACCCGTACGCCGTTCGAGATCGTCGCCACCGAGCGGGCCACGGAGCGGGCCCCCAAGGACCTGCTACTGCCGATGAGCAAGCACATCGAG
>JASLIH010000030.1 GCA_030152105.1 Actinomycetes bacterium | reverse complement strand
GAGGTAGCAACAGTGTCGAAGTAGCCGATGTTGTACAGGACCACCGCTGGAGCGATCGTGGTGACAACCAGCAGGGCGGAGCTCACCGTACGCAGGGTGTCGGAGGTGCCTGTGGCGGCCGCCAGCAGGGCGGCGACGCCTAGGCCGCCTGCGACGGCGCCGAGCAGGCCGATCGACACCCGCACCGGAATGCGATAAGAGTCCGGGCCGAAGAGTGCCGTTGGCGCCGCGAAGCACAGCACCCCCAGCGCGACCACGACGGCTCCTAGCAGCCCGACCACGGCGCGGGACCAGCGGGGCGGGGTCATCTCGTCCTCGGTAGCACGAAATCGAAGGTGACCTCGGCTGAGCCGCCGGGTCCCGAGCGCATGGCGGTGAGGAGGCTGCGGTCGATGTTGACGTTCCGGGCGTACCCGTTCGGGTCGTTGTCGAAGAACAGCTGGGTAGTCAGCAGCCGGGTCGGTGGGCCCTGCACCTTGACGTGGATGTGAGGGAACCGCCAGAAGCCGGCGAAGGTGTACGGAACCGGCACCACCGTCCGCAGCTCGTAGGACCCGTCCGGTCGGGTGTACTGGTGGCCGCGGTAGCTGTAGCCCACATTGTCGTAGGCGCCGTCCTCGTTGGCCTGCCAGAAGTCCAGCACCGCGCCCGCGAGGCCGACCCCCGCGGTATCGAGGACCCGGCCGCGCAGCAGAAGGTCCCGGCCGTGGTGTCCGGGAACCCGAAAGTCGGTCTTCTCGGGAGTGTTGGGCGCGTAAAACGGTCCCTCTTCGTACTCGTTGGTCTCGTCGTCGTCGCCCGAGGTCGGGGTCGCCGACAGCGGCCCGGGCTGTGCGGTGGCGCTGTCCGCAAGCGGGTAGACCAGCGGGTGCGGGAACACGAACTTCGACCCGAAGACGCCGAACCCAACGGCGAACAGCCCGAGCGCGCCACCGCCCGCGACCAGGGCGTCGCGGCGGTTCAGCCGCCGTGGGTCGGGCGGATCGCCGGGGTCGATCGCTGGCTGCCGGGTTGTCGGATCGGTCATGGTGTCCTCTCTCGGATCAGGCGCTGCTGGGCGTCGTCCCAGACGGCTCGGGCCAGCTGGTCGTCGGCGACCAGCGGTGAGGCCTGGCCGGGGCGGCTCCCGCGGAAGTAGCGGCCTGCGATTTCGTCGCGGGTAGTGGCCACACGGACCAGACGCCCTGCTGCGGTCTGCGGCGAGACGAGCAGCGGCCGGGCCAGCGCCGTGAACAGCCGTGCCCACGTATCCATCGACCGGAAGAAGCCGCTGGCCACCAGGCCGGGGTGCACGGCCGCCATCACCAAGCCGGGATGGTGACGGGCATGCTCACGGTGCAGCAGTAGAGCGGCCAGCTTGCCCCGCGCGTAGCGCCCCATGACGCCGGGTTCCGTGTCATCGAGCTCGGCGGACACCCCGTTAGCGGTTAGACGCGCCTTGCGGTGGGTCTCGGAGGTCGTGGTGACCACCCGCCCCCCACCCTGCTCCAGTGCCGGGGTGAGCAGGGTGATCAGCAGGAACGGGGCCAGGGCGTTGACCTGGTAGTTCGGCTCGTTGCCGTCCACGGTAGGACGGCTCGCCGGCACCGCAGCCCCCGCGTTGTCGAGCAGGACGTCGATGTGGGGGTTCACTGCGAGCAGGTCCTCGGCCAGGCGCCGCACCGACGCCAGGCTGGTGAAGTCCGCAGTGACACCCCGGACGCCTAACTCATCGGCCAGGGCGTGGGTCCGAGTTGGATCGCGACCCACCACAACGACCTCAGCCCCGCCCGAGCGCAGCTGCCGTGCAGCCGCGGCACCTGTGCCTGAACTGGCACCCGTCACCACCACGACAGGATTCTTAACGCTCATATCGCCTCCACCTATGAGACAACTGTCTCATAGGTTGGCTTGTGAGTCAACTGTCTCGTATCCTCTCGCTGTGGATACGGACGATCCGCGCGCGGTTAGGAGCCGGGAGGCGATCCTCGCGGCCGCGCGCAGCCTGCTGGCGGAGGGTGGGCCGGCTGCGGTGACCCACCAGCGCGTGGCGGAACGTGCCGGAGTTGGCCGAGCCACGGTGTACCGGCACTGGGCCCAGCCCGACCATCTGGTCTATGACGCACTCACCGACGCGCCCTTCCCGTTCTTCGCCGAACTCGACGGGCCGCTGCGGCCCTGGTTACGCGAGGAACTACGCCGGATGGCCGACGAGATGACAATCCCTGGCGTGGCCCGGTTCGCCGCGAGCCTCGTCGAGAAGGCGCAGCACCACGACCGGACCGGGGGTCGTCGCGACGGCCTTCAGGACAAGCTAACGAGACGAGTCGCGCGAGCCTTCGCTGCCGCGGCCGCCCGCGGTGAGACCCAGCCCCTCGCCGATCCAACCGAAACGGTCGCCTGTCTCCTCGGTCCGCTCCACTACCGCATCCTCATCCAGGGCGCGCCCGTCACCGACGCGTTCCTCGACCGCCTGATCGCCGCCGCCGCTCCCGAGCCGGCTACCACGACCACCTCATGACCCGTCGGGTCGGACCGCCGCGTTCGTCATCGGCGCCCGAGGCTC
>JASLIH010000021.1 GCA_030152105.1 Actinomycetes bacterium | reverse complement strand
GGGCGTCGCCCAGCGGGTGCTTACCGAGGCGCTTGCCCCGATGCTGCACCGCTCGGCCGGGGAGCTGGACTCGGCCATGCTGCTGATCGGCCCGGCAGAGGTGTGCGCCGAGCGGCTGGCCGCATTCCTCGGCGCGGGCGCGCGGCGGATCTTCGTCTGGCCGCTGGGCGACGAGGTGCGGCAGCTGGAGCTGTTCCGCGAGCGCGTCGTCTCCCTCCTCCCACCCTGACGATCCGACGCTGTCATGAGGCTGTCGTAGGATTTCGGTTGACCTGTTGAAGGTCACGGTGGATGGTGGTCGATGGTGTATTGGTGGCAACTGGGGGTCTGATGCGCGGAGTACGACGGCTGGCAGGTCTTCCCTGTGGGCGCTGGACAAAGTGGATGGTGCTCGTCTTCTGGATCGCGGTGTTCGCGGTCGCCGGGCCGCTGGCCGGCAAGCTGAACAGCGCCCAGCAGAACGACGCATCGGCCTGGCTGCCCCACAACGCCGAGTCGACCCAGGTGGTCGAGCTGGCCAAGCAGTTCACGCCCAGTGACATCTTCCCGGCGCTGGTGGTCTACGAACGCCCCGGCGGTCCCGTCACCCAGGCCGACCAGGCCAAGGTCACCGCCGACGTCAAGCGGTTCGCCAGCGTCAAGGACGTCAGCGGCAAGGTGCTGGGCCCGATCCCCTCCGACGACGGCCAGGCGCTGCAGGTGGTGGTGCCGATCAAGGTGGCCGCGGAGGGCAACGGCTGGGAGGAGCTCACCCCAAGGATCAAGGAGGTGCGGTCCATCGCCCAGGCCGACACTGGCGGGCTCGGGGTGTATGTGACCGGCCCGGCCGGCTATTTCGCCGACTTCGCCAACGTGTTCTCCGGCTTCGACTCCACCCTGCTGTACATCACGGCCGTGATCGTGATCGTCATCCTGCTGATCACCTATCGCAGCCCGGTGCTGTGGATGCTCCCGCTGACCTGTGTGTTCGTCGCCCTCACGGCCGCCCAGGCGGTGATCTACCTGCTGGCCAGGAACGGCGGCCTGACCGTCAACGGCCAGAGCGCGTTCATCCTGACCGTGCTCGTCTTCGGGGCCGGGACCGACTATGCCCTGCTGCTGACGGCCCGTTACCGCGAGGAGCTGCGCCGCCACGCCGACCGGCACGAGGCCATGGCGGTGGCCCTGGGCCGGGCCGCGCCGGCGATCATCGCCAGCGGCGCCACGGTGATCCTGAGCCTGCTGTGCCTGCTGGTGGCCGAGCTGAGCTCGACCCGCAGCCTCGGTCCGGTGATGGCCATCGGGGTCGCGGTCGGTCTGTGCGCGATGATCACCCTGCTGCCGGCGCTGCTGGTTATCTTCGGCCGCTGGGTGTTCTGGCCGCTGCGGCCCACCGTTGGCTCCGCCGAGCCGACCGAGCGGGGCCTGTGGGCGCGGATCGGGCAGCGCCTGGCCCGCCGGCCCCGGGCTGTCTGGGTGGTGACCGCCCTGGTCCTGGCCGCGCTGGCCTTCGGGGTGACCGGACTGGACGCCAACGGCCTGCAGAGCAAGGACTCGTTCCGAACTCCGCCCGAGGCGGTGAAGGGGGAGGAGGTGCTGGCCCGCCACTTCCCGGCCGGCGCCGGCAACCCGATCCAGGTCGTCGGCAAGGCCGAGGCCGCCAGCCAGCTCCAGTCCGCCCTTTCAGAGACCCCGGGAGTGACCGCCGTCACCCCACCAGTGGTCAAGAACGGCTATGCCTTCCTTGAAGGGACGCTGACCAGCAGCGCCGACAGCCAGGCCTCCTATGACCTGGTCGACCGGCTCCGCTCCACCGTGCACGCGATCGATGGCGCCGACGCCAAGGTCGGCGGGGGCAGCGCCGTCAACCTCGACATCCTGCGCGCCTCCCGCCACGACCGGAACCTGGTCGTGCCGCTGGTGCTGGTCGTGGTGACCATCATCCTGGGGCTGGTGCTGCGGGCGGTCATCTCCCCGCTGCTGCTGGTCGCCACCGTGGTGCTGTCCTTCGCGGCCGCCCTGGGCGTGAGCACCCTGGCCTTCGACCACCTCTTCGGGTTCGCCGGGGCCGACCCGTCGTTCCCCCTGTGGACATTTGTGTTCCTGGTCGCCCTGGGCACCGACTACAACATCTTCCTCATGACCCGGGTCCATGAGGAGAGCAGACGTCACGGCACCCGGCGGGGGGCGCTGATCGGCCTGGCCGCCACCGGCGGCGTGATCACCTCCGCGGGCATTGTCCTGGCGGGGACGTTCGCCGCCCTCGGCACCCTGCCGCTGGTGTTCGTCACCGAGATCGGCTTCGCGGTCGCCTTCGGGGTGCTGCTTGACACCTTCGTGGTCCGCTCGGTGCTGGTCACCGCCCTGAACCTCGACGTCGGCCGGTGGATCTGGTGGCCGAGCCACCTGGCCCGGAACCCGGACGTCGACCTCGACCAGCTCGCGAAGGAGGAGCCGGCGGCGCTCACCCCCTGAGACCATCGGGCCTGCGGGCCGCGAACGCCGTGGCGGCGCCTTTGGCGCCGACGGCAGCGCGCTCCCAGTAGCCGTAGGTCCCAGCGTCGCGCAGCTCGCCGGCCGCCTCCAGGACCGCCCCGAGGGCGGCGAAGGCGAACCCTCCACCGACCGAGATCCGGGCGACCCCGACCGCGGCCAGCTCCGCCACCGCCGGCACCCCCGGCCGGGCCAGCACGTTGACCGGTCGGTCCAGCGACGAGACGACCCGGCGGATGTCGTCGAGGTCGGTCAGGCCGGGCGCATAGAGCACGTCGGCGCCGGCCTCCTGATAGGCCTGGAGGCGGGCGATGGTGTCGGCCAGGTCGGGACGGTCGTGCAGGTAGTTCTCGGCTCGGGCGGTGAGCACCAGGTGGACGGGCCCCCGGTGGGCGGCCTCGGCCGCCGCCTCGACCCGGGCCGCGGCAAGGCGGGCGTCGTAGATGGGGTCGTCCGGGTCGCCGGTGAAATCTTCGATCGAGCACCCGGCGAGCCCGGCAGCAGTGGCCAGCCCCACCGTCTCGGCCACGCCGGCCGGCTCGTCGGCGAAGCCGGATTCGAGGTCAGCGGTGACTGGCAGGTCCGTCGCCTGGACGATCCCTGCCGCATGCTCCATGGCTTCGTCGCGGGTCACCCGCCCGTCGGCCCGGCCGAGAGTCGCCGCGAACCCGCTGCTGGTCGTGGCCAGGGCATGGAAGCCCATCGACGCCAGCAGCACGGCCGACCCTCGGTCCCAGGGGTTGGGCAGCAGCAGCGGTTGCTCGCCACGGTGCAGGGCCAGGAACCGCCTGGCCTTCTCAAGCTGGTCGGTCAAAGTGGGTCCTCCAGGGAGGTCGACTCGCGGAGCGACCGGTACTGTCCATGCAGGTAGGCCAGGGGATCCTCCAGGTCATGGAGCGCAAGCTGCTCGATGACGCCTTGGACCAGCTCCGCGTGGCCAGCCGGAGCCGATCCCGCCAGGCGGCAGGACGCTCGTGGGCGACTCCCGGCCAGCACCGGCCCCCACGGCGACTCGGCCACCTGCAGGTGTTCGAACGGGCCTCGGATCGGAGGACGGATCTCGCTGAACCGCTCGGCCAGGTTCCGGTCCCCGGCGGCAAGGACATGGACGACGAACGCGCCAGTCTCCTGCATGGCCTGCCAGAAGGCGGAGGTCGGGTCGACCAGGCCGAGCAGACGAGCTGGCTCACCCTCGGCGACCAGGACCGAGGAGACCGTGAGGCCGGCCCCGCCCGGCGGGCGGCCGGCGGTCCAGATGGTGACCGGTGCCACCAGCCGCCCGCGCAACCGGCGAGCCGGGTCGCGACGCTCGGCGGGGACCGTGAAGGGGTGCTGGCGCCCGATGCGGAGAGGTTCCTGACCGCTGGCCATGGGCCATTGTGGGGGCCATGGGCCGCCTTCGGCTACCGGACCGGTGACGTCTTCACCCGGCCGGGCGACTCGGGGCAGGCGCCTGTCCCTAGGTAGGGGCGATGTTCTGGTTCATGTGGAAGAAGTTGCCCGGGTCGTACTCGCGCTTCAGCCTCCGCAGCCGCTCGTGCTTCGCGGGGCCGTAGGCTTCGCGGACCCGCTGCTGGCCCTCGTCCATGAGGAAGTTGACGTAGACGCCGATGTGGTAGGGCTGGAGGGCCGACCAGAAGCTGCGGGACCACTCGCGCTCCGCCTCGAACCCGTCCCTGGTCGCGGTGGTGGCGTTGATGTTGAAGGTGTGGCCGGCGGCTCGCCCGTTGAACGCCGTCTCGTCGTCGCCGACGCGCCCGATCGCGCCTCCGAGCTGGAAGATCGGGAAGGCTGTCAGCGGTGAGCGGATGCGCTGGGCGTGGTCGGCGGTGATGTCGATGACCTCGTCGGTGAGGGTGGCGACGTCGCAGGAGCGGAAGTAGTACCACCAGCCCTCGGGGAACGAGGCGTCGAACATCGCCTGGTGCTCGACGAACGGCTTCCTGGTGCACAGGTCGAGCAGGGGGGAGCCGAAGGCCTTGAGCGGCTGCACGACCCGCTCGCCGTCCTCCACGGGCCCGGCGTAGCAGCAGATGACCGTGACGATCGGCCGGCCGTGCAGCTCAGGGGGGAGGGTGAGCAGGGGCGGCGCCTTGCGGTGGACGACCGCCGTCGTCAACTCGTCGGGCACGTCGGTGATCCAGTCGCGGTAGAAGCGCAGCACCTCCGCCGACTGCTCCATCGGCCAGATGACCGGCCCGGCGAGGACCTCGGGACCGACCGGGTTGAGCTGGAACTCGAGCTCGGTGACGACGCCGAAGTTGCCCCCGGCCCCGCGGACGCCCCAGAACAGGTCGCTGTTCTCGTCGGCGCTGGCCGTGACCAGCTCGCCGTCGGCGGTCACGAGGTCGACCGACCGTAGCTGGTCGATGGTCAGGCCGTACTTGCGCATCAGCCAGCCGATGCCGCCGCCCAGGGTGAGCCCGGCCAGCCCGGTGTGGGTCACGATGCCGGCCGGCACGGCCAGTCCGAAGGCCTGGGTCTCCCGGTCGAGCTCTCCGAGCCGGACCCCCGCCTGCGCCCTGACCGTCCGGTTGACCGGGTCGACCCGGACGCCCTTCATCAAGGAGAGGTCGATCACCAGCCCGTCGTCGCAGACCGACTGGCCGGGGAAGCTGTGGCCGCCGCTCCGGACCGCTGCGGCGAGCCCGGTCCGGCGAGCAAAGCTGAGCGCGTCGAGGACGTCGGCCACGCCGGCGCACCGGGCGATGAGCGCCGGGTAGCGGTCGATCGACCCGTTCCACACCCGCCGGTGCTCTCGGTAGCCCATGTCGTCCGGGCCGACCAGCTGGCCGCGGAACGTCCGCTCCAGCTCGCCAACGGCGCGCGGGTCGAGGTGGATGCGCCTCCTGGTCGGGGTTGTCGCGGTCATGGTGAACCAGTATGGGGGCCGGGCGCCTCGGTGTCAGAACCCTGGGTTCCATCCCGACCCCCGGGTCAGCCGGTCGGGGTCGGCGAGGCGGGATTGTGTCGAACGTCACCAGTCAGCCGTGCCACTGGTTGCAGACATTCACCCTGTTCGGATGGTATGGGTATGGCGGACAGGTGTGATGCGACCGGTGTGTCTTGGATGGGACGAGCTGTGCCGGCATGGGGGGCCGAGAGATGCAGAGGTCACGACCCGGCATCCGGGCAGCCGTTGTTGTCCTGCTGGGCTTGTCGGTGCTGGGCTGCACGAGCGGCCGTCCAGGTGCTGACCGGGCCGAGCTGCAGGCCGAGACCGAGGCGAGCTCGGCGCTCGAATCGTCGGGCTCGACCGTCGCCGGGGAGGGCGACGAGCAGGCGCCGGATGCGGCCCAGGGATCGGGTGGGGCACCGGCGGCCGGCGGTGGGGGCGGCAACCGGGTACCCGGCGCACCGGTCGGCCCGGGCAACCGGAACAACCAGCCGCTGGCCCGGGGCGCGCCGATCGACGTCCCGGCCTTCGAGCAGATCGGCGCTCCGATTGGGGAGGTGTTCGGCTCGATCGAGGCCAAGTTCGCTGCCGCCTGTGGCGGTCAGCTCTGCGTCAAGCTGGTGATCCAGCCCGCGGACGCCGATCGCGAGAGCTGTGGCTTCGCCGGGACCGACCCGCCGGCGGGGACGTCGGTGCAGCGGGGCACAACGGTCGCGCTGTTGTGCACTCCCGCGCCCACTGAGTCGAGCGAGACGACCACGCCGGACAACACCGACTCGACGGACACGACCGCCACGCCTGATGACACGACCCAATCGGACGACAGCCAGCCGCCGAGTAGCTCCTGAGCGGAGCCTGCGCCATGCCCACGACCCAGCCGGCCGGCGAGCCAGGCCAGAGCGCCACCGTCCCGTCAGCTGACGGCCAGGCCGACCGGCTCGCCGGTCAGCCCCACGCCGACCTCGGGTCTCCGCCGGCCCCGGCGATGGCCGGCGTCTCCCAGCTGGCCAAGCTGGTCGCTGCGGTCGTCGCCCCGACCACCCTGCTGACCTCGCTGCTGTTCTTCTTCGGCTGGTCGCGGGCCTACTGGTTCTACGACTACTTCGGGGTGCATTCGACCCTGCTCGGCCTGACCACCCAGGACTATGTGCAGCAGAGCCTTGACGGGCTGTTTGTGCCCCTCACGATGGCCGCCTGCGCGGTCCTGGTGGCCCTGTGGGCCCACACCGTGCTGCGCTCACGGCTTGCCGGCGGCGCCAGCCCCCGGCTGCTGCGGGTCCTCCTCGCCGCCCTCGTCGGCGGGGGGCTGGCCCTGACGGTCGCCGGGCTGTGGAGCGTGGTCGCCACCACCGTGCTCAGCCGGCATCTGGCCGCCGCCCCTATCAGCCTGGCCGTCGGGGTGGTGCTGCTGGTCTACGCCGCCCACCTGTGGCGTTCGATCGGCGCCAGGGGAGCTGGCGCGGCCCCGCCGCGGGCGGCCTGGCTGGCCATCGCCGAGTGGGCGGGCGTGTTCGTGCTGGTCGGTCTGAGCCTGTTCTGGGCCGCCAACGACTACTCGGCGGCGGTCGGCCGGTCACGGGCCCGCCAGTTCGTGGCCGAGCTGCCCATCTACCCCAGCGCCGTGATCTACAGCGAGCGAAGCCTCAACCTACGGGCGCCCGGGGTCCGCGAGGTCCGCTGTCAGGACCAGGAGGCCGCCTACCGGTTCCGCTACGACGGCCTCAAGCTGGTCCTGCAGTCCGGCGACCAGTACCTGTTCCTCCCCGAGGCCTGGACGCCCCGCGACGGGGTCGCGATCCTCATGCCCCGCAGCGACACCCTCCGCCTGGAGTTCATCCCGGCGTCGGCTCCCCGACCCACCCGGGCCGCGACCTGCTGAGACCGGCGCCACGCCGGCCGGCAGTCCCAGGACGGGTGCGCCCGTGGCGGCAAAGTTGAATCTGCTCTATATTTGGAGTCACTAGAAGAAGTTGAGCTGGATGGAGTGCTATGCGCGTCAGCATCGGGGTGACGAACTACTCCTGGCCGGGCGGGCCGAACGGGCTCGGCTCGGAGCTCGACCGGTTGGTCCGTGGGGCCGACCGGGCGGGCGTGGACACGGTCTGGGTCGTCGACCACCTGCTCCAGGCCGACCCGACGGCCCCGCCCGAGGACACCGAGATGCTGGAGGCCTACACCACGCTGGGGTTCCTGGCCGCACGGACCGAGCGGGTCCGGCTCGGCACCATGGTGAGCGGTGTGACCTTCCGGCCGCCGGCCCTGCTGGTCAAGGCCGTCACCACCCTTGACGTGCTGTCGGGTGGGCGGGCCTGGCTGGGGCTCGGCGCCGGCTACCACGGCGAGGAGGCGGAGGCCATGGGCCTGCCGCTGCCCCCGGTCGCCGAGCGGTTCCAGCGGCTGGAGGAGACCCTGCGGATCGCGGCCCAGATGTGGGCCGGGGACGACGCCCCGTTCGAGGGCAGGCACTACCGGCTGGGGCGACCGGCGGGCAGCCCGCTGCCCATCCAGCGACCTCGGCCACCCGTCCTGATCGGCGGCACCGGCGAGCGCAAGACCCTGCGACTTGTCGCTCAGTACGCCGACGCCTGCAACCTGTTCGACATCCCCGACGGCGGCCGCACCGTCACGCACAAGCTCACGGTCCTGGCCCGGCACTGTGCCGACCTCGGCCGCCCGTATGCGCAGATCGAGAAGACGCTCAGCACCCGCCTGGAGGCCGGGGAGACCAGCGACGCGTTCGCACGCCGCTGCGAGGCCGCTGCCGCGCTCGGCATCGAGCACATGGTCGTGCTCACCTCCAGCCCATGGACCGCCGAAGCGCTTTCCACCCTGGCCGCCGCCATCACCACTCTGCGGCAGGCCGGGTCGCCCGCCACCTGACAGCGGAGACTACGCGGAGATCTGGCGGGCGGGCCGCCCATGGCGACGCAGGCGCCGGCAGGGTGACGCCGGCGCCTGCGTGCGCTGGAACGTGCCCCGGCCTAGTGGTTGAGCACCCGCTCCTCGACGAGGTCGGCAATTACCAGCACGGAAATCTCGCCAGTATAGGTGGCGGCGGAATAGTTGGCCTTGATCTTGAATTCCACGGCCTCGTCGCCGACGCTCTCGAGGCTCACGCCGGCCTGCGCGATGTCACCGTCCCGGGGCCCGCCGACGTAGTCCAGCTTGAACGCCTTGAGCGCGACCTCGGCGTTCCGGTCCCGGATCCTTCTCCCGAAGGACACGTCCTGGTTGATCGTCAGCGGCCCGGTGGTCTGCGGGATTGTCACCGTGACGGTCTTGAACTTCAGTGCCATGAGCGAGCTCCTTGCTCGTCGGAGGTTCCCCGGGAGGCGTGCGCAACCGGACTCGGGCCGCCAGCTCGACCTCCCTCGGCTCCGACTACGTGGACGGCGGGGAGCCGTGCATCCCCCGGGCCAGGTAGGCCGGATTTGCGGACGCCCCCCTGTATTACGGCCAGGGGACGGCAGCACAAGGTTCCTCGACAATGAATACCGAGGATAAATTTCATCCGACCGATCGCACTGCTGGCTCGGCGGAAAGCGTAACATCCACCAGAACCCGGAACAACCCGTAATGGGCGTGCGAAGTGCGAAAAATCGGCACATTCGGACTGACGGAAGGGGCGGTCGCCCTGCCCGCGGCGCCCCTGGCCGGGCGCTGGTCCCTGGCCGGCCTCATCGCCCGGGTACGGGCCGTCCGCGTCCAGCTCCTCGTGCTGCTGGCGTTCCTCGGGCTGGCCGGGCTGCTGCTCGGGTCCATCTGGACTTCGCCCGCGACCCGGACGCTCGGGGCCGGCGTCGGCGACCCCGGGCTGTTCGCCTGGTTCCTGCGCTGGACGCCGTTCGCGGCCGGGCGCCACATCTCGCCCTTCGCCAGCGACTACCTCAACCACCCCGACGGCATCAACCTCATGTGGAACACCTGGCTGCCGCTGCCGGGCCTGCTGCTGTCGCCGCTGACCCTGCTCTTCGGCCCGGTGCTGACCTTCAACGTGCTCGTCACCCTCGCCTACGGCCTCTCGGCCTGGAGCGCCTATCTCGCGATCCACCGCTACGTGCCCAGCCACGGCGCGGCCGCCTGCGGCGGGCTGGTCTACGGCTTCTCGCCGGCGATGGTCGGCCACTCCCACCACCCCAACCTGATCCTGATCTTCCTCCTGCCATGGCTGTTCGTCCTGCTCGACGAGATCCTGGACCGCCAGCGCCGGTCGCCGGTCTGGCTCGGGGTGGGCCTCGGCGCGGTCGCGGCCGCCCAGCTGCTGACCGGCGCCGAGGTGTTCGCCGGGATGGTCCTGCTCGGCCTGGTCCTGCTCGTCCTGCTGGTGGCGGCCAACCGGCACGCGCTGCGGGACAAGGGGCGCTACGCCGCCACCGCCCTGGCCGTGAGCGTGGTCGTGTTCGAGGTGCTGGTCGTGCTGCCGCTGCGGGCGCAGATCGCCGGCCCGGCGCGGGTCCATGCCGACCTCACCGAGGAGGTGCGCGGTTCCAGCGACCTGCTCGCCCTGGCCACGCCGAGCCGGCTACTGGCGATCGCCCCCGAGGCGGCCGTCCGCCTCGGGGACCAGTTCGCCGGCACCAGGGAGACCTACCTGGGCATCCCCCTGCTGGTCGTGGTCGCCCTGGTCGTCGCTCGGCGGCGGAGCCCGGTGGTGCGGGTCGGTGCGGCCATGCTGGTGGTCTGCATGGTCCTCTCGCTCGGGTCGCGGCTGCGGGTCGGCGGACTCGTCACCCTCGTACCGCTGCCCTGGGCGGCGGTCGAGTCGCTGCCGGTGCTCTGGCACATGGTGCCGGCCCGCCTGGCCCTGTTCACCGCCCTGTTCGCCGGGCTGCTGCTGGCGGTCGCGCTGGACGCCCTGTGGTGGGACGGGGGCTGGTGGCGGCGGGCCCTGGCCGTCGTCACCGCCCTGGCGGTGCTCGCCTTCCTGGCTCCGGCGGCGCCTCTGCAGTCCAGCCCGGTGGTGGCCACGCCGGCGTTCTTCACCACCTCGGCGCTGGCGGTGCTCCCCCGGGACGAGGTCGCCCTCGTGGTCCCGTTTCCCCAGAAGGGCCGGGCCAACCAGGCCATGCTGTGGCAGGCCGAGGCCGGCATGTGGTTCAAGATGCCCGGTGGCTACTTCGTCGGCCCCGGCCCCGACGGCGACACGGTGCGCGAGGCGCCGCCGAGCACCACCTCGCTCACCCTCGACCGGATCCAGCGGGGCGGGCGGCCCCCCGACCTGACCCCGCCACTGCGCCGCCAGATGGCCCGGGACTTCGCCCGATGGCGTGTCCGTTCGGTGGTCCTCGGCCCGATGCCGCACCGCCGGGTCATGGCCGGGTTCCTCAGCGACCTGCTCGGCCGCGCTCCCCAGCGCGTGGCCGGGGTCGAGCTCTGGGGCGACGCCTCGGTGGCGCCTTCCTGA
>JASLIH010000665.1 GCA_030152105.1 Actinomycetes bacterium | reverse complement strand
GAGCGAAGTGGGCAAGGATGTGGATCTGGGCCCGTTCGGCTGCTACGGGATACTTGGCCGTACGCATGTCCTGTCCAACACTTCAGGCGGAATTGACCGCCTAGGGGGATGATGGCGATGCGACGATCAGCATTGCTCGTCCTGTCGTTCCTGATCGCGGCCGTGCCGCTGGTGCCAGCCCGGCGTTGGCACAGAGTGCTCCGTCGGCCGCGGCGCTGAGCGGCTCGAACGCGGGGGGCGACTTCGACAATGACGGGTTCGCCGACCTGGCGGCGGGCGCTCCCCGGGAGAGCGTGGGGAGCCTTGGTCTGGCCGGTGCGGTCAGCGTCATCCCTGGCTGGGCCGGTGGGCTGACGGCCACCGGCGGCCAGCTGTTCACCCAGAACAGCCCAGGAGTTCCCGGCGTGGCTGAAGCCTTCGACCAATTCGGCGGTGTTGCCTTCAACGCCGGATAGCACCTTGATGCTGTCGGGCCGCCCGCGCCACCAACCGGCGGCCCGGCAGTGGTGTCATGACCGCCCAGGAGTAGGGGGTCAGGCCCCGAGGAAGGCCAGCAGCTGCCCGGCGACCTCGTCGGGCCGCTCCTCGGGGAGGAAGTGGCCGCAGCCGGCCACGGCCTGGCCGCGGACGTCGTCGGCGTAGCCGCGCCAGATGTCGAGCACGGGCAGGCGACTGAGCAGGCCGCTGTCGCCCCACAGGGCCAGGACGGGCATGGCCAGGCGCTGGCCGGCGGCGGCGCTGGCCTCGTCGGCGTCGAGGTCGTCGGGGAAGGTGGCCCGGTAGTCGTCGAACCCGGCCCGCAGCCCCCCCGGGGCCGAGAAGGCGCGGACGTACTCCGCGACGGCCTCCTCGACGGCCGGCCGGTTGGCCGTCCAGCGCTCGAAGAACCAGCGCAGGTAGGCCTCGATGTTGGGGCCGACCAGGAGCTCGGGGAGGTCGGGCTGGAGGTGGAACAGCCGGTGCCAGTAGCCACGGGCCACGGTCGCGTCGGCCCGGGCGAACATCTCCCGGGTGGGGACGATGTCGAGCACGGCCAGGCGCTCGACCTCGCCGGGGTGGTCGAGGGCGTAGCGGTGGGCGACCCGGGCCCGCGGTCATGGCCGGCCAGCAGGGCGATCCGCGAGTGGCCGAGGTGGCCGGCCAGGGCCCGGACGTCCTCGGCACAAATTTTGGCTACTTGTTCGTTTCGGTTCCGTACCCAACAATCGAATGGTCATGGCACCTCCCCCGTCGAGCCAGGACGAGGTGATGCGTCGATGCAGGCACTCCGGCTGCACCGCTACAACGAGCGGCCGACCGTGGACGAGCTCGAGGAGCCGAAGGTCGAGGGCCCCCTCGACGTGATCGTCAAGATCGGCGGCGCCGGCCTGTGCCGGACCGACATCCATCTCTACCTGGGCCAGTGGCACGAGCTGGA
The DNA here is from genome assembly GCA_030152105.1 of Actinomycetes bacterium. The sequence continues at coordinate 13,614 of JASLIH010000665.1, read as the reverse complement.
CGCCGACGCGCCGCTGCCCTACACCCTGGGCCACGAGAACGCCGGCTGGGTCCAGGACGTCGGCTCGGCCGTCACCCACCTCTCCCCCGGTGACACCGTCATCCTCCACCCTCTGGCGACCTGTGGCTTCTGCCGCTACTGCCGGGCCGGGGACGACATGCACTGCGAGAACAGCTACTTCCCCGGCCTCAACGCCGACGGCGGCATGGCCACCTACCTCAAGACCGGGGCCCGGGCCGTGGTCAAGATCGACCCCAAGCTCCAGCCGGCCGACGTGGCCGCCCTGGCCGACGCCGGCCTGACCGCCTACCACGCGGTCAAGAAGGCCGTGCCCCTCCTCTATCCGGGCACCGCCTGCGTGGTCATCGGGGCCGGCGGCCTCGGCCACATCGGCATCCAGGTCCTGGCCGCCCTCTGCGCCACCACCGTCATCGTGATCGACCGCAACCCCGAGGCCCTCGAGTTCGCCAAGACGATCGGCGCCACCCACGGCGTGGTCGCCGACGGCACCCAGGTCGACCAGGTCAAGGAGCTGACCGGCGGCAACGGGGCCGAGGTGATCCTGGACTTCGTCGGCGAGGAAGGCGCCGAGAAGGACGCCTGGGCCATGACCAGGCGGGCCGGGTCCCACTTCGTGATCGGCTACGGCGGCAAGGTGGAGGTCCCGACCATCGAGATCATCTCCACCGAGCGCAACGTCATCGGCAACATCGTCGGGACCTACAACGACCTGGCCGAGCTGATGGCCCTGGCCGCCCAGGGCAAGGTCACCCTCCACACCAAGCCGTACCCCCTGGAGGCCGCCAACGACGCCTTCGACGACCTGGACAACGGGCGGCTGCCCGGAACCCGCGCGATCCTCATCCCCAGCTAGCGAATGACGGCCCGACCAGGACCCCTGGAAGGAGTAGCCCGATGAAGGACGGCACCTTCGTCTTGGACGGCCACACCGGCTTCTGGGACGCGAGTCCGGAGAACACCAAGAACCGCTTCGGGGACGCGTTCATCGAGACCTTCTACGCGTTCCACAACGGCTTCAACCCGCCGGATCCCCAGTGGCACATGGACTACGAGCGGACGTTCCGCAAGGTCGACCCCGAGTGGTACCTGGAGGAGATGTTCGTCAAGGGCTCGGCCGACATGGCCGTCCTGTCCACCCAGGTGCTCTCGGACTTCTACCACACCGGGTTCGTCAACCCCGAGCGCAACGCCCAAATGGCCGCCCGCTACCCCGAGCGCATCATCCCCCTCGGCGGGGTCGACCCGCGGGCGCCCGACGCCCTGGAGCAGGTCGAGCGGCAGATCACCGAGCTCGGCATGCGCGGCTTCAAGTGGTACACCGCCGAGTGGCGGGGCGAGTCGCGCGGCTGGAACGCCAACGACCCCTCGGTCTTCCCGCTGTACGAGAAGGCCTTGGAGCTGGGGATCCGCAACCACTTCTTCCACAAGGGCCCGGCGGTGGAGCCGCTGTCGCTGAGCAAGTTCGACGTGCGCGACATTGACGAGCCGGCCTGGCTGTACCCGGAGATGAACTTCATCATCGACCACTGCGGGGCCCCGCGGGTCGACGACTTCTGCTGGCTGGCCACCCGCTGCCCCAACGTGTACGCCGGCCTGGCCGTGGTCCTAGCGCTCATCCACAACCGGCCCCGCTGGTTCGCCGAGGTGATGGCCAACCTCCTCTACTGGCTGGGGCCGGACCGGATCCTGTACGGCACCGACTTCCCGATCTGGTACCCGCACTGGCAGCTGGACGACTTCCTGGCCTTCGAGCTGCCCGAGGACCTCAAGCAGGAGTACGGCGTCGACCTGACCCCCGAGATCAAGCAGCAGATCATCGGCGGCAACCTGGCCCGCCTGCTCGAGATCGACGTCCCGGCCAAGCTGGAGAAGATCAAGGACGACGAGCTGTCCCAGCGGCGCAGCGAGTACCTGGCCGGCCAGCCGGCGGTCAAGGTGACTGACGCCCCCGGCACCGACCGGCCAGCGGTCGACACCGGCGCCGCCGGGACCGAGTCCCGGTGAGCCCGGACATCGAGCAGGTGCGGCGGGTCGCCGGGTCGGTCAAGGACCCGGAGGTGCGGACCTCCATCGCCGAGCTGGGCCTGCTGGACGAGGTCGAGGTGGACGGCGGGCGGGTCACCGTCCGCTTCCACCTGACCTCGCCGCTGTGCCCGGCCAAGTTCGCCGGCGCCATCGGCCAGGACATCCGCCGCAAGGTGGCCAAGCTGCCCGGGGTCGAGGGCGTCGAGGTGGTGCTGGTCGACCACTTCATGGCCGAGGCGCTGCACCGGCTGATCAACGAGGGCGACCGCTTCGCCGAGACCCGCGGGGTGATGCGGCGGTGAACGACCCGGCGGTCGCCCTGGCTGGGCGGCGCGAGCTCAACCTGCTCGAGCTCCCGAGCGTTGCCCGCATGGCCGGCGTGCTCGCCGAGCGCTGCCGCGAGCCGTCCTGGATCCGCACCCTGGTGGCCGCCCTCGACCGCTTCCGCTCGCTCGGCGGCCACGACGACCTGGAGGAGCTGCTGGCGGCGGCCCGGACCGACCCGCCGGTCGCCGACCAGGCCATGCGTGAGTTCGCCCGCGCCCTGGACGGCCAGCCCGACGCCGCCGTGGCCGGGCTGGGCATGGGGGCCAAGGTCTGGTTCCGGCTCAACGGGGTGCCGGTCGCCTGGCGGCCCCTGCCGGCGGCGGTCGCGGCCAGACGCCTGCCCGAGGCAGGGCTGGCCGACCCGGTCGAGCGGCTGCTGGTGCTGGCCCCGATCGGCAGCGGCCTGCACCTGGCCGAGCTGCTGCGCCTGCGCGTCGGCGACCTGGGGTCGCTGGACGCCGACGGCCGCCTGCTCCCCGACCCCGAGGCCGAGCCGCTGGCCGTCCGCTACCAGCAGCGGCGCGGCCGGGCGGCCGAGCGCATCACCTTCCTGTCCTTCCCAGCCCGGGCGGCCGTGCTCGGGCAGCTGGAGCGGCGCCGCCGCGAGGGGGTCGACCCCGGGCCGGAGGCGCTGCTGGTCGCCGGCCCCGACGGCCGCCCGGCCGGGCGGGCCGAGATCGCCCGCGCCCGCACGCGCAGCAACGCCATCATCCGTGCCGGCAGCAACCTCAACGTCGACCTGTGCCGCAAGACCGGGGAGTTCTTCCGCGAGTGGGGAGAGCCCGGCTCCCGCTTCACCCCGGTCGCTCCGGAGAGGAGCGGGCCATGACCGGCGTCGGGTTCGAGAAACAGACGCGGGAGCTGACGCCGCTGGCCCAGCCGGGCGCCCCGCTGGACGCGGACGCGGCGACCTTCTGACCGCGGGCCCGATGCCCACCGCGCCCGCTCCCGACCTCGCCCGCAACCTCACCCTGCTCGGCCACACCGACCAGGGCGGCCGCGGCGACGGCGTGCAGGTCATGGTCGGCGGCGGCCACGCCTACGTCGGCCACATGTTCAGCAACGGCGTGACCGTCATCGACGTCCGCGACCCCCGCAACCCCAGGCCGGCCAACTACCTGCCGGCGGCGCCGGGCACCTGGAACCTCCACCTGCAGCTGGCCGAGGGGCTGCTGCTGGTGGTCAACGCCGTGAACCTGTTCGCGGCCGAGGCCTTCGCCGACGAGTCAGCCTACTACGGCCGCTCGGTCGGGGAGGTGCTGGCCTCCCACCCGCCGCCCACCTACCGGGCCGGGATGCAGGTGTACGACCTGGCCGACCCCGCCCACCCCAAGGAGATCGGGTTCATGGCGGTGGACGGCTTCGGGCTGCACCGGATCTGGTGGGTGGGCGGACGCTGGGCCTACGCCTCGGCCCTGCTCCATGGGTTCAGCGACTACGTCCTGGTCACCATCGACATGGCCGACCCCGCCCGGCCGGAGCTGGCCGGCACCTGGTGGCTGCCCGGGATGCACCTGGCCGGCGGGGAGCGGCCGGCCTGGCCGGCCGAGCGCCGCTATGCGCTGCACCACGCCATCGTGGACGGCGACCTCGCCTGGGGCTCCTGGCGCGACGGCGGGCTCACCGTCCACGACGTCTCCGACCCCGCCGCCCCCCGGCTGCTGGCCCACCGCAACTGGTCGCCCCCCTTCGGCGGCGGCACCCACACCGCCCTGCCCCTGCCGGACCGGGACCTGCTGGTCGTGGCCGACGAGGGGATCGCCGACAACTGCGCCGACCAGGTGAAATATGTCTGGGTGTTCGACGTCCGCGAGCCGGCCAACCCGGTGAGCATCGCCACCTTCCCGACTCCGTCCGAGGTCGACTACTGCGCCAAGGGCGGCCACTTCGGGCCCCACAACCTGCACGAGAACCGGCCGGGGAGCTTCGTCAGCGACCGGCTGGTGTTCGCCACCTACCAGAACGCCGGCGTGCGGGTGGTCGACCTGGCCGACCCGTTCGCCCCCCGCGAGGTGGCGGCGTTCGTGCCCGCCGCCCCCGGGCGGCTCTACGACTCCCGGCCCGACCGGCCCCGGGTGATCCAGAGCTGCGACGTCTTCGTCGACCGCGACGGCGTGCTGTATGTCACCGACTACAACGCCGGGCTCTACACCCTGCAGTACGAGCCGGGCCCCACGTGACGGGGCCGGCGTAGAGGCGATCCGGCTCGTCCCGCCGCCCGGCCTGGGCGGTCGAGGCGGCCTCGGTGGTGCCGGAGGCCTGGGTGGTGCCCGAGCCCTGGGTGGTACCGGAAGGCTGGCGCCCACCGCGGCGACCGAGCCGGCCGTCGCCGCGGGCGTGTCGCAGCCCGTTCCCGGTGAGATTGCATTGCCTGAATTATGCGCGTTTTGCCCAGGAAGGTGGAGCCGCTGGCCGCCGGGCTGCTGAAGGCCCGCGGAGCCGAGCCGTACCTGGCTATCGTGGCAATGCTGCTCGGGCGTGCGTCAGCTCATAGGTCGCGCCGATGTCGGCGAAGAGCTCGCAGGCGCGGCGTAGGTGTGCCTGTCGACCTGGATGGCCTGGCGGCAGGTGCCGTCCGAGTTCGTAATGGGCGCGGCCCTGCTCATACGGCATCGCGAGGCGCTCGGCTGTGTTCAGGCTGGTGGTCCATGCCGCCACGGCCTGTCGACGTCGGCCGAGGTGGTGGGCGGCCAGGCCCTCGTACAGCCGTTCCCGTGGCCGGGCCGTCCGGAACGTTCGGGCCAATCGCCTGAGGGCGGTCCGGGCCTGTTGTGCTGGCCGCGCCGCCGTCTGGTCTCCGGCCATCCACAGCTCCAGGTAGACCTCGGTGACGCCGGCATATCCCTCCAGCATGTAGGCGGCGGTGGGCCGGGACTGGGCGATCAGGCTGGCCGCGTGTTGCACTGCCCGTCGGGCTTGCTCGATGTCCCGGCGGCGCCAGTGTGCGAGCGCCAGGACGCCGTGGATGATGATCTCGTCGGTCCGTGAGCCGCGCCCGGCCAGCAGCCTGGTCGCCTTCTGCAGTTCCTGGACGGCGAGGTCTGTCCGGCCCTGGGGCATCAGGTACCACGTCCTCGCGAGGATGACGTGGGCCTGGCGCTGCGGATCGTCGGCGTGACTGGCCATCTCCCGCATCTCGGCTTCCCAGCCGACCAGGCGATCGAACTCTCCCTGGTAATACATCACCACCGCCAGCCCGGCAGCCAGCTCTCCCCACCGGCGCTGGTCCCCGAGGCGCTCGGCGATCCCCAATCCCTCAACGAGCCCCTCCCGCGCCCTCGTCCAGTTCCCCACACTGCTGTGATAGGTGCTGGTCGCGACCAGGACGAAACTGAGGGCGGGAAGATCATCTTCAGCCCGGGCGATCTCCAGCGCCTTGTGGGCATAGTTCCTGGCCAGGGCGTGGAGTCCCACGACACCGGCGGCCACGCTCATCGACGCATACGCCCGCGCCAGCTCCGGCGATGGCCCAGCCCGCTCGGCCAGGTTGACCTGATGGAGCACGGCACTGACGCCCGGCCCTTTGGCGTTGGCGTAGTAGTTGAGGAAGGCGAGCCGCTCGAATCCTCGGGTTGCCTCCAGCGCGACGGTGCGCGCGGCTGGGGCGCCTCGAACTGGCCGCGCCGGCCAGATCCGGTGCAGGCCTTGCTGCAATGCCTGCTGGGTGAGGTCGCCCAGCAGCCGCAGCGGCGTCCTGGGCACTGGGGAACCCAGCAGGGCGACTGCCTGGTCGGCGTGCTGGCGGCTCTCGGGCAGGCGGCCCAGCCCCATGTAGGCGTCGCCGAGTTGGCGGTGCCAGCGCGCCTGCCGCAGCGCCGCAGGAGCCGGCTGGATGCGTTCGGCCAGGGATGCGGCGTCGGTGAGGAAGTCGACCGCCTCCTGGTAGGCGCCGGCCCGCAGGGCCTGGTCGCCAGCCAGCTCCAGGTAGCCGAGCGTCCTGGTCGGCTCCTCGGCCCGGCCCCAGTGGTAGGCCAGCAGCGGATACAGCGAGGCAAGGTCCTCGGCCTGAGTGCGCTCGTAGCACTCCGCTACCGAGCGGTGCAGCTGCCGTCGCTGGGCGTACAGCAGCAGGCTGTAGGCGACCTCCTGGGTCACGATGTGTTTGAACAGATACGCCAGGTCCGGCTCGGGGATCTCGAGCACGGTGAAGTCCTGGCGGGCCAGGTCGTCCAGCTGTCCCCCCAGCACCCTTGTGTCCACCTCGATCGGGTGCACTCCTCGAAGGAGACGCACGGCGAACAGCCGCCCGATGACGCTGGCCACCTTCAACGTCAGCTCCTGACCCGGCGGAAGGCGGTCGATCCGCCCGGCCACCACGCCCTGCACCGTCTCGGGGAGGCTCACCGTGCTCAGGTCGCCAGCGCCGGCTGCGATGGTGCAGGTGCCGTCGGTGATGCGGATCAGCCCGGCGTCGCGCAGGGCGTAGGCCAGCTCCTCGCTGAAGAACGGGTTGCCCTGGGCACGCTCCTGGATCAGGGCAGCGACCGGCTTGGGCAGCCGCCGGACGCCCAGACGGTCGCAGACCAGCGTCAGCACGTCCTGGTCGTCCAGCGGCTCCAGCCGCACATACTCGGTGGCTCGGTCCTGGCGAAGGCGGCGGTAGTCCTCCGGCAGCGGCTCCACCAACGGCCGGGTCGCCAGGACCAGCAGCAGGGGGCTGACCTGTGCAACGACCTGTCGGGTGAGGGCCCATGAGGCCGAGTCGAACCAGTGGGCGTCATCCAGGACCAGCAGGAGCGGCGAGCCGCCACCGCCGCCCGGTCCGGTGGCCGCCGCCTGGAGCAGCCGCACCAGCAGCTGGCGGGTGTTGTCGGCTCGCACCTCCCCGGTCAGCTGGGCCGTCAGCTCGTTGTCGGGCAACTCCAGCGGCAGGACGCTGTCGAGCAGCGGCGCCAGCCGCGCCAGCGCCGGGTCGGCCTGCACATGGGCCAGCACGCGTCGGCGGCGCTCCCCAATGTCCTCTTCGCCGCCCAGGCCGATCAGCTGGGTGAAGATGGGCCGCCAGGCATGGTAGGGCGTGGACTGCTCGATCGCGTCGCCCGCTCCAGACAGGCTCCGCACGCCTCGAGCCTGCGCCTGCTCGACCAGGTCGGCCAGCAGCCGCGACTTGCCGATCCCGGGTTCGCCCTCGACCACCACCAGCCCGGCCGTATCGTCCTGGAGCGCCCCCAGGCGCTCGGCAAGCAGGGCGCGTTGATCGGTGCGTCCCATCATCGTCGCCGGACCGTCAACCGTGCGGGCCGGCTCGACCGGCCGGTACACGGCGACCGGATCTGTCTTGCCTTTCACCAGGATCGCGGGGAGGGCCTGGAATCGTAGGCGTGCCTGGGCCGCCTGATAGGTCGCGGCATCGCAGAGGACCGCCTCGCCGGCGGCCTGCATCAGCCGGGCCGCCAGGTTCATCACCTCGCCGATGACGTCGTATTCGCGGTGCACGTCGCTGCCCACCGCGCCGCAGAACGCCCGGCCGGTGGCCACCCCGATCCCACACCCCAACCCCAGCCCACCAAGCGCCGCCTGCACCTCGAGCGCGGCCCGGCTGGCACGGGCCGGGTCATCTTCGTGGGCCAGCAGCGGTAGCCCGAACACTGCGATCAGCGTCAGGCCCTTGTCGTCGACGACCACCTGTTTGAGGCTGCCTTCGTAGCGCTCCAGGATCGGCTGCATCGCCGCCATGGCCAGCTGGACGGGCTCCAGCAAGTTGGCTGCGGCCGGGTCGACATCCAGCAGGTTCACAAACACGGCGGTGACGCGTCGCAGCTCGGCCAGCCACTCGGCCTGCCCGGCCGCGACCCGCGCGTGGACGACGTCGGGCACATACGCCTGCACCACGTCGTCGCTGAGCTGCCCGGCCGCGCGCCAGCGCGACCGCGCACCCACCGAGCCGCGCGTGCTCGTCAGCCGCACACCACCTTCAGCCAACCGCGCGCCGGTGCAGCCGTCACCGGCCAGCTCCCAGGCCTCGGGGGAGAGCACCACCTCACCTGGTGCCGCCTGCTGCTCGGCCAAGCCGCCCTGAACAACCGGCCCGCCGGACAGCAACAGCCGCCAGCGTCCACCGACCCCGCCAAGGCGCAGGGCCATGACCTCACCGGCCCCAACCCCGATCCGCAGCAGGAGCTCAAGGCCGTCGAGTGTCTGGTAGCCGCCCAATGACGACTGCACGGCCAGGGCGCACCGCCCGGCGTCGCGCGCCGCTGTGGCCGGACCCTCGTTGCCTGTCGCCGGCCACACCGCCAGAAGGCCGTCGCCGGCGAAGGTGATCACCTCGCCTCGGTGTTCGGCGATCAGCGAGGTGAGTCTCCCAAAGTAGACGTTGAGGAGGGCCGACAGCTCCTCGGCACCGGCGGGGCCGCGCCGCGCCAGCCGTTCCGCCAGCGGCGTGAACCCCGAGATGTCGGCGAACAGGACCGCGGCCGAGAAGCGCGCTACCTCAGGAGCATCCAACGGCGCTGGTCGGGCAACAAAGCGCGACGCCAGGAGCCCTGGAACATAGCTCCGCAGCAGCTCCGCCGGTAGAACCATCGTCTGCTCGTATCAGTCGGTCGACTCAGCCCACCCAGTAGGGCCGAGGGCTCAGCCTTCCCAGCCTGGTGCTGCAGGAATGGAACCATCAGCATGCTCCGCCCGTCCAGCGACCTCCGTCAGGCTGGTCTGTGCCGGGCGGCCTGCCCTGGGTCCGGCTGGGTCTTGCGTGGCTGTGGCGGCATCCGTGAGGATGCCGGGAGAGATCCCGACCGCTCCGCGGCAGGCCGTTGACCCCATGGCCAACCCCACCACACCACCATTCCAGCAGCTCGACTTCGTGTACATGCCAAGCCGAGATGTGGCCGCCGACCTGGCGTACTTCACCCAGGTTCTCGGCTGCCGCCTCGTCTTCGCGATCCAGGCCATGGGCACCAGGGTGGCCGCCGTCGAGCTCACCCAGCGACCGCCGCTGGTCCTGCTGGCCGACCACCTGGAGGGTGACTCCCCCATCCTGGTCTATCGGGTGGCCGACCTGGACGCCGCCCTTGCCGAACTGCAAGCCCACGGCTGGCAGCCGCAGCAGACCCTGGAGATCCCTCACGGGCCGTGCTGCTCGTTCCAGAGCCCTGGCGGCCACCGGGTCGCGCTCTACCAGCTCACCCGACCGGACGTGGCCGCCCACTTCGAGGGGCGACGCGACTTCTGAACCACCAATCGAGCAGCTCAAGCTCGGCGTGCCGTCCTGCTGCCGCCTTGAGGCGCCGTCGGGGCGGCTCGCTGTCGGCGAGGACGCTTTAGAGTTGCTCCATGGCCAAGCCACCTGTCCTGCAGCTTCGTGGGGTCGCCAAGACCTACGGCACGCTGGTCGCGGTCGACCCGCTCGATCTCGACGTCCAGCCCGGCGAGTGCGTCGCCCTGATCGGCCACAACGGCTCGGGCAAGACGACCACCCTGCGGCTGGTGGCGGGCCTGCTCGAGCCGACCCAAGGGGAGGTGACGATCGCCGGGGACAGCCTGCGGCGTGACCGGTCGCGGGCCGCGCTCTCCTTCGTGCCCGACAGCCCACTGCTGTATCCCGACTTGAGCGTGCGGGAGCATCTGGAGCTGGTCGGCCTGGCCCATGGGGTCGGTGACCGCCTCGACGGGCGCGTCAGGCAGCTGCTGGAGCTGTTCGACCTGACCGCCAGAGCCGATTTCCTGCCCGGGCAGCTGTCGCGCGGGATGCGCCAAAAGACCCAGCTCGCCTGCGCGCTGGTCCGGCCCTTCCAGCTGATCCTGCTGGATGAGCCGGTGGTCGGCCTTGACCCGCCGTCCCAGCAGGCGCTGCACCGGGTCCTGTTGGCGGCCAAGCACGACGGGGCGGCGATCCTGCTCTCCACCCACCAGCTCGGCTTCGCTGCCGGGCTCGCCGACCGCGCCGTGATGCTGCACGAGGGCCGGATGGTCGCCCAGGGCGCCTGGAGATCGGTGGTCGACGGTGCCGAGGCCGGCCGCCTGGGGCTGCGATGACCCAGGCGTCGGCGGCGACCCTTGGGTTCCTGCGACGGCGCCGGCGGGTCCATCGCTCACCCCAGCAACGCTCGGACCGGTTCACCGGCCTCTACACCGTCGGGCTGTACACCGCGATCGGCGCCTGGGTGAGCGTTCAGGCGCTACGCCAGAGCCCGACCCGGGGCGGGTCGGCGACCTGGCTGGCGAGTGGCGGGCTGGCCCGGGCCGGGACGGTGGCGCTGCTGCTGGGGCTGCTGGCGGCACTGCGGTATGCCACCTGGCAGGGCCCGGTCGTGTTCAGCGCCCCCGACGTGCACTTTCTGCTCGGCGCGCCGCTGCCCCGGGCCGAATTGGTCCGGGACCGGCTCGGCCGCGGGTTGTTGATCGGCGCAAGTGTCGGCGCGGCGTTCGGGCTGGCCGCCTTTGTGCTGCTGGAGGCGGAGCTGGGCGTGGCTGTCTGGCCGCTGCTGGTCGCGGCGTTGCTCGGGCCGGTGGCGCTCGGCCTCCTGGCGGCGGCGCTGGGCTGGCTGGTCGAGTCGTCCCCGACCACAGCCCGGGTGGTGCTGCGGGCAAGCCCGCTGGTGCTGGTGGTGGCCGCGGCCGGCTGGCTCGGCGGCGCGGTCGCGGCCACGGTCGATCCCTGGTCGGGCCCGTGGGGGTGGGCGGTCGGGCCGCTGGTCGCGGCGGCCGGTGGCCACGACCCTGGCTGGCCGGTCCAAGCGGCGCTGCTGGTGGTCCTGACCGTGGCCACCGTGGTCGCCGCCTGGCTCGGGGCCGGCAACGCCTCGTTGGAGGAGCTGGAGCGGCGGGCCGGCGCCCGCGTTGGCCTGGACGCCAGCATCTTCATGGCCGACCCACGCGGGGCGGCGCTGCTGCGGCGCCAGGCTGTGGGGGGCCTGCTGGGCGTGCGGCGGCGGCTGCGGCTGCGCCATCCCCGGCACCGCTGGCTCGCCATCCCCTGGCGGGACGCGCTCAGCCTGCTGCGAACACCCGGCCGGGTCGGCTGGGCGTTGGTCCTGTGTGGCACCAGCGTGCTGACCGTCGCGGTCGCGCCCGACCGCAAACTGCTGGCCGCCGGGGCGGTCGTGGTCGCCTACCTGGGAGCGGCCCAGCTGCTGGAGCCGCTGCGAGGCGAGGCCGACCAGCCCGACGCCAGCCGCCAGCTCCCATGGCGCTGGGGCGACCTCATGCTGCTCCACACCGCCACCCCGATCCTGACCCTGACCGTGATCGGGCTGACCGTGACCGTGGCGGCCGCGCTGCTTGGCCTGCTGCCCGGCCCGACCCTCGGTATGGCACTGGCGGCCTGCCTCCCGGTCGCCGCCGCGCTGGTATGGAGCGCCGCCATCGCTGGGCAGCGCGGCCGGCTCGGCCTCGATCAGTTCATGGCCGCCTCGGCCATGGGCGAGCTCGGCGGGCCCCTGCACCTGGTGCGCTGGTTCGCCACTGGCCCACTGGTCGCCCTGGTGGCCCTGCTGGTGCCGGTGCTGGTGCTCCAAGGGGCGGCCGGGCACCCAACCCCGAGGATGCACGCCGCCACCACCAACGCGGCCTCCCTGCTGGTCACCGCCCTGGCCGTCCAGGGAGCCTGGCTCCGCAGCCGCCAGCCACCCGACTGACACCCTCGCGCTCGGCGCGAACGCCACGCGGCCGGTCCACGGCCAAGCAAGGCATCGATCCTGGTTGACAGCGGTGGGGCCGGGGGCTTCCCCTTACCCGTGACGAGGAGGTCGGATGACCGCTGACCGGTTCGACGTGGTGGTCGTCGGGGCCGGGCCGGCTGGGTGTGTGCTGGCCAACCGGCTCACCCAGGAGGCCGGCCGCTCGGTCTGTGTGCTGGAGGCGGGGCCGGACTACGGCCCCGACCTGGCCGCCTGGCCGGCCGACCTGCGCGACCCGACGCTGGTCTGGTACCAGTCGCACCCCTGGGGCTACCAGCACGCCGGCCGGCCCCCCGGCCGGCCGCTGCCGCTGCCCCGGGCCCGGGTCGTCGGGGGCAGCTCGACCATCAACGCCTGCTACTGGCTGCGCGGCTCAGCGGCCGACTACGACGGCTGGGCCGCGCTCGGCAACCCCGGCTGGTCATTCGCCCAGCTGCTGCCATATTTCCGGCGGGCCGAGACCGACCCGCTCGGCGGGCCGCTGCACGGCACCGACGGGCCGGTCCCGGTGTTCCGGGCAGCTACCGAGGACCTGACCACCGTCGACCGGGCGTTCCTGGCCGCCGCCAAGGTGCTCGGCTTCGATGACCAGCCCGACTTCAACGGCGCCGCCGGCCAGCGCCCAGGGGTGGGGCCGATGCCCAAGAACCTGGCCGGCGGGCTGCGGATGAACGCCGCCTTCACCTACCTGAACGAGGCGCGGACACGGCCCAACCTCACCTTGATGGCCGATGTCCTGGTCGACCGGGTGGTGGTCCAGAACGGCCACGCGGTCGGGGTCCAGACCAGCGACGGCCGCATCGTCGTCGGCGACGAGGTGGTCCTGTGCGCCGGCGCCTACGGCTCACCGGCGGTCCTGTTGCGCTCGGGCATCGGCCCGCCGGCGCACCTGCGGAAGCTGGGCATCCCGGTCCTGGCCGACCTGCCCGGGGTGGGTGCGCACCTGCTGGACCACCCGTTCCTGGTGCCGGGCACGCTGCGGTCGTGGACGATCCGGCCCGAGCACGCCCCCGCCGCTCGGGTGCTGACCCAGCTGGCCGTCAAGGCCCGCAGCGCGGTGGCCGACGACGAGATCGACCTGCACCTGTACGAAGGCCAGCGCTTCGACCAGCAACGTGGCCGCTGGATCCTGTACCTGGCGGTCAGCCTGATGGACGCCCACTGCCGTGGCCAGGTCCACCTCACCTCCCCCGACCCGGCCGCGACCCTCGACATCGACCACCGATACTTCACCGACCCGGCCGACCTGGACGCCATGGCCGACGGGGTGGAGCTGGCGCTGCGGCTGGCCGCCACCCCGCCGTTGGCCGACGTGGTGGAGCCAGGGTCGGGCTTCACCCCGCCGGCGGGCGGCCGCCAAGGGCTGCGCGCCTGGATCCGGGAGGAGGCCGGGACGACCTTCCACCCCTCCAGCACCTGCCGGATGGGCCCGGCCGACGATCCGGGCGCGGTCGTCGACCACCTGGGGCGGGTCCACGGGGTGGCCGGTCTCCGGGTCGCCGACGCCGCGATCTTCCCGACCAGCCCCCGTGCCAACCTTCACTTCACCGTCGTGGCCGCCGCCGAGAAACTCGCCGACGCCATCAGCTAGCGACCGAGCCTGAGCGGCATTGCGGAGGGC